>JBAVUB010000593.1:0-2786 GCA_049696575.1 Acidobacteriaceae bacterium
TATTCACGCCGCGCAGAATCGCCTGGCGGGAATCTTCTCCGTGCAGAATTTGCTTTGCCATTTTGCTGATCTCCTGATTGGTGCGGAGCCGGAGCTCCGTTTTGAACTTGTGTGTCTCGATGCCACATCCCCAAAACCAGGGATGTGGGGCACCCGCTTATTTCTTGAGAATGCCGAGGACTTCTTCTTCGCGCATGATGAGGAACTCTTCCCCGTCAATGCGAATCTCGGTGCCGGAGTATTTGCCGAAGAGGATGCGGTCGCCCTTCTTCACATCGAGGGGGAAAACTTTGCCCTCGTCGTTGGATTTGCCCTTGCCGACGGAGATGACTTCGCCTTCCTGGGGCTTTTCCTTGGCGGTGTCGGGGATGATGATGCCGCCGCGCATGGTTTCGTTCTCCTCGATCCGGCGGACGAGGATGCGATCGTGCAGCGGAGTGAACGTGGTGATGGCTGATGCAGTAGCAGTAGGCATTGCTTTGCTTCTCCTTCAGAGTTTCCTGGAGCGCGCGCGCTCCGCGTGGTGTTACCCGCGAGATTGCACTCGCGGAAGGAACAAACTTTTGAGGCCGTACTGATTCGGGTTGGGGCGACCGCCGGACGGCTTATGTCCGGAACGGCAGAGCGCGTTTTGCTGCGCGGATGCCGTTGGTTAGCACTTTCGCCCTATGACTGCCAGCGTAGCTGGGGAGGGGTGTGGATGTCAAGGGGAGGGGGTGAAAAGTGAGTGAAAGTGACTCAGATAATTGGAGAGGAGGAGCGAAAAGGGAGGGAGAAACGGGCGGAACGCGAGCGGGAGACGAGCGGTAAAGCGTTTAGCAATAGGCGCTTAGCGAATGGCTCTTAGCGATGGGCCATTCAGCGAAAAGGCACCAAACTACGTCAGGGGCAGGTGGGTGGGCGCAGGGACGCGGGGCGGCCAGCCATCTGGAAGAGATCGTAGCTGGCCTTGCTGTAGAGGTCCTGGATCGAGGGGTTGCCTGGGATAGTGCTGCCTGGAGCTGCACATGGATTGTCCTGCGCGTAGATCAAGTCGAGGTAGTCGGGCTCAATGAATTGAACGGGAGCGGGGCCTGACGCTGCGCCAAAATCGGCGGCGGCGGGAGTGCCGCTGAAGAAGGTGGCGAGCGTGTACCAAGTGGCTTCTTCGGGAGTGAGGTTAGCGCAGTTGGCCGGATAGTTTGGGCATCCCTGGTGCTGCAGGGTACCCGGAGTCGAGACGGGATAGTCAAATTCGGCTCCGCCGAGAAGCGGCGATGGGAGCACGGTGAGGACTTTGACACCGGAGATACCGATGTCGCCGGTGGTGACGGATTCCGCCGCGGTCAAACCACCGACGTTGGAGCCTTTTGCGTTGGGGCCTTTTGCAGCGACAAGGTACGACAGGATTTCGGTCTTGGCTTCGCAGGACCTCTGCTCGCCGGGCGCGGCGGAGCAATCGACGGCGAAGAGAGTGTTGTCAGGATGCACGGTGACGGGCCCGGTGAACTCAGGCAGAGCGTTGCCGGCGTCGGGGCTGAGGATGAGGGTGATGCCGGAGAAGACGGCTTCGTAGGCGTCGATGGTTTGCTTCCAGGTGTCGATGAAGACCTGGTCGGAATTCTGATAGGCGGCGACGTGGGGGAAGGAATGCTGGATGAGCGCGGCCCAGGCATCGTCCGCGGGGACGGCACCCACCTGAGTGGTTGAGCCGTTGGCGGTGGTGGGGAAGATGATTTCGGTGGAACCGCAGACAGGTCCGGCCATGGCGACGTAGACGAATGCGGGATTGGCGTTGTAACGGGCGCTGAGATGGAGCAGGAAATCGTCCCACGCGGCGACGTAGAGAAGGTTCCAGGGCAGCGGCTGGATGGCGCTGTCGGTGTGGCCCTCTTCAGGGAAGTTGGCGAAGGTGACCTTGCCGCAGTCGGGCGGCGCGGTGGCTGCAGCGGAGAAGAGGCCGTCGCAGGAAGGAATCGCATCCATGAGCCAGGGCGGTGAGTCTGCGCCAGGGGTGATGAGGAGCTGAACGGTCTTGTGCGCGGCGCTGGCTTCGGCGAAGACGTCGTCGAGATAGCTCCAGTCATAGCCGTCGACGGTGCCGGCGGGGCAGGAACGGGAGAAGGCGCAGAGTGGGCCGGCGAGCTGGATGTGGTCCCAGTGCATACCGGCGGTGATGCCGGAGATGGCGCGGTCAGAGAGCAGGCCGGCATAGAGGCCGCGGAGGTAGCGGTGCATCTCGGCGGGGGTGGACGTGCCAGGGCCGGGATAGCGGCTCTGGGCGTCTTCGATGTCGAGGTGGACGTAGACACCCAGTGGTTTGCGGGCAGTGACCGGGCCGGCGGCGCGAGAAGTGGATGCGAAGGCGAGCAGGCCGAGGCAAGCCAGGGCGGCGAAGAAGAACTGGTGGATGCTGTGAGGAGCGGAGACGCTCCGGCGGGTAGATGGCGAAAGGGGGTTGACTACAGCATTGGCGTTCATGCCGGCGCTCCCAGGTCGGGAAATTATAAGGCAACGGATGTTGGAGTCGCCTCAACTTTTTTGGCTGAAAGATGGTCGGGGCTACGGAGTGGCTGCCGGATTGGCCGGGTTCAGGCCGAGTGCCTGGATGTAGGTCGGGTTCACGCGGGTGTGGGCGAACTGAATCTTCGTCAGCAAATCGGCGAAGGCCGCGTCGATGTCGCCCTGCGGAGGCCGCGCGGCGATGCGTTTCTCGGCGTTGCCGGTTCCGGTGGGCAGCTTGGCGAAGGCGACGATTTCGTCCCAGCGGACGGGGCGGTCGAAGGCCGCGACGCACGGAGTCGCGT
>JBAVUB010000594.1:0-7022 GCA_049696575.1 Acidobacteriaceae bacterium
GGGTCGCGGGGGCTGCAGTGGCTGGAATCGTGGCGGTCACGCGGAAAGGTCCGAAGTTTGATTTTAGTCCTGCGCAATTGGTCAGGGGCGCAACGCGGTCGGGACAGTTCGTCATCCCTCTATACATGAGACGAAATCGGCAATGGATTACGGCATTGTTTGGAGCGGCTTTGATCCTGGCTCCGGGATACACGGTCGCGCGGGCCCAGAACAATGGGGCCGCCGCGAAGCAAGACATGAAGGACGCCGGGCGGGATTCGAAAGATGCCGCCAAGGATGCGCAGAAAGGGACAAAGAAGGGCTACAAGGCCGGGAAAAAAGACACCGCGAAGGCTTACAACAAGACGAAGGACACAACGAAAGGGGCGGTGAAGGGCGCAAAAAAGGGGGCGAAGGAGCCGCCGCACTAGTCGGGACGCCTCTCGTTGGTGATTCAGCGCGCGGCAGTGGCCTTAACGCCGCGCAAGCCCCAGAGGTGCGAGGCCCGGAAAGAACGAGCACTCAGCCGCGGCTGGCGCGGGAGGCTTTCTTCTTTTTCACCTTGCGGCGCAGGGCAATCGCTGATTTCTCGTCGAAGAAAACGGCCGGGGAGACGTGGAACCGCTTGCTGAGGCGAGCGATGTGACCGCGGTTGAGCTGGCGTTTCCCAAACAGGATGAGCGAGGCGGAGGCCTGAAAGCCGAGTTCGGGGGTGATCTTGCCCTGCGAGACGCCGTTCCGTTCCATCAGCAGGCGCAACACCTCGACGGAGCGGGCTTCGGGAAGGGGGTAGCGGGAGGTTTCGTACTGCTCGATGAGGAGGGTGAGGAGATCGATGGCCTCCTGTTCGGCGGGGGTGGGCTTTGGTTTCGATGTGAGGCTGAAGAGGACGCGCGTGTATTCGGCGAGTTCTTCGTCGGAGCGAAGGAGGCGAGGAGCACCCTGGCGAATCATCTCAGCAGGATCGGCGAGAGTCTTGCTCATCGGAGTGCCCCTTTCCTTGCTTGCCGGGCTTTGGCCGCAGCGGATTTCTTTTTCATGTTGCGGGTCAGAGGAATCGCGGATGTCTCGTCGAAGAAGGCAGCGGGGGAAACATGAAAGCGCTTGCTGAGGCGAGCGATGTGGCTGCGCGTGAACTGGCGATCGCCTCTGAGGACCTGGGACGTCACGGCCGTGCAGCCAAATTCAGGAGTGAGCGCACTCTGCAGGAGGCCGTTCCGTTTGAGAAGCTGACGCACAACCTCAACCGGGCTGCCTTTGGGGGCGGGGTGAGGCAAGGTCTCGTAGTGCTCGATGAGGAAGGCCAGCAGGTTGATGGCTTCCAGCTCCGCGGCGGTGGGCTTTGATTTTGCTCTGAGGGTGAAGAGGGCGCGGGTGTACTCCGCGAGTTCTTCGTCGGAACGGATGAGGCGAGGGGCGCCGTGGCGGATCATCTCAGCGGGGTCGGCGAGTTTTGTGCTCATCGGGGAAGAACTCCTTTGTCCCAGTTCGCGTTGTTTTCGTATTGCTTATTGGTGAGGAAGGAGCGAATCCAGATGTGCCCTTCGGCGATCCGGCCATTTTCCCTGCGCGAGTAATGAATGGTCGTCACCAGCCGGTACAGGCTCCGGTGAATGCGGAAGATGACGTAATCGCCGACGAAGTCGACATCGGCAAAGTTGTCTTTAACGTCGGCCGGACTGCGCCATTGCGCGTCTTTGGCGACGGCTCGCCAGGCTACGAGCTGTTTGGCCGCAGCCGGGAACCCATCGACCGTTTCCTTCAGATACTTTCCTGCGACAACATGCATGGTGCTTACCCGCCAGTCTTCACGCAGCATAGTTTGCAGGATGCAATGTGTCCAGATTACTTTTGGTGGGCAATCCGCGGGGAGGCTAAACGACGCGGACGTAGAAGTATTGTCCTAATCCGATGGTGAAGAGGAAGCAGCCGTAGAGGGCATGTTCGAGGGAGGAGACGCAAAGGGAGCGTGTGTCGAGGTAGCGGCGCGCGAAGAGGATGCCGCCGGGGAAGGTGAGGGCGAGGGCGATCCAGTTGTGAAAGAGGATGTGCATGAGGGCGAAGGTTGCGGCACTCGCGAAGGTCATGAGCCAGAGCCGGGAGGTGCGGGCGGGGTCGCCCGGGAGCGCGTCTACGGTCGGTGCGCTGGGGATGCTGGCGTTAATAAGCGGGCTATAGCGGTGGAAGAAGAAGGCGCGGTAGATGAGTCCCTGAGGGTAGACGGAGAAGACGGGATAGGCCGCGAGGATGGCCGCCCAGGTTCGGGGATGGGTGCGGACCAGGACGAGGAAAAGGGCGGGCGCGTATTGGCGGACGAGGATCGTGACGATGGCGACGCCGACGGCGAAAAGGGCCAGGATTTGCGGCAGCTGCTGGCGGAGGGGTGCGGCGTCCCAGAGCTGGCGGCGGTCGAAGGTGGGGTCGCGCCAGAGGATGATGAAACAGTAGACGGCGACGACCCAGAGGACGGGGAGGGGGGGAAGCCTGCTGGCGAGATGAAAGAAGAGGGCCAGCGGGATTCCGAGGAAGAGGAGGAGGAATTCCGAGAGCAGGAGAAGGCGGCGGGACGCAGTGACGGCGCTGATGGCCGGAGCCGTGACGAGACGTAAGTGGGCGGGTACGGTGCGAGCCGGGGGCAACGGGTCGATGATGGGCGCGGGTTGCGGGGAGACCACGCGTTCCGGGGTCATTCCACTTCAGACGGCGGCTGGAACGAAAAGTGGCAAAAAACCTCGTCAGGTTTTTGTCGTCGGGGCTACCCGGCGGCCAGTTCTTTGGCCCGCTGTGTCGCGCGCATGACGGCTTTGATGAGGGTGACGCGCAGGCCGCCTTCTTCGAGCTCGAGAATACCGTCGATAGTGCAGCCGGCGGGAGTGGTGACCGCGTCCTTGAGCAACGCGGGGTGGTAGCCGGTTTCGAGGACCATTTTGGCCGCGCCATAGGTGGTTTGCGCGGCGAGCAGGGTGGCGATGTCGCGGGGCAGACCGACTTTGACGCCGGCTTCGGCGAGCGATTCAAGAATGATGTAGATGAAGGCGGGACCCGACGCGGAGAGGCCGGTGACCGCGTCCATGTGCTTCTCGTCGACGACGACGGTGCGGCCGACAGCAGAGAAGAGGCTCTCGGCGAGAGCCATGTGCTGCGGCTGGACGTAGCGGCCGCGGCAAAGCGCAGAAATGCCTGCGCCGAGCATGGACGGCGTATTGGGCATAGCGCGAATGACTGGGACTTCCTCAACGGCGGCGCGCTCGATGGCCTCAGTGCGGACGGATGCGGCGAAAGAGATGAGGAGCTTGTCGGCGGTGAGGGCGGGGCGAATCTCTTCGATCAGCGCGGGGACCTGAAACGGCTTGACGCCGACGAGGATGACGTCGGCCTTGCCGGCGATGGCGACGTTGTCCGTGGAGACTTCGATGCCCCATTGCGAAAAGAGCGTGGCGGCGCGCTCGGCGTGGGCGACGGTGGCGAAGAGGCGGTCGGGCGAGAGGATCTGCTGCTTGAGGAACGCCTGGAGCAGGATGCCGCCCATTTTGCCGGCGCCGAGGACGGCGACGCGGGATTTCGAGAGATCGGACATGGTGGATTCAGGATAAGGGATTCAGTGGAGGTGGTGACCAATACTGACGAGGAGATAAGCCCAAATCCAGGTCAGCGAAACAACGACGGCGAGCGCAGCGACGAGGCGAGCCAACGCCAATCGTAGGGGCAGGAGGTAAAGCGCGAGCGCCGTCGCTGCTATGCCCAGCCCAATGAGTCCCCATAACCATCTGGTCGCAAAATGCGAGGCCTCCTTTACGAGTTGAGCGTGGCTGGGTAGTCCGTAATAACCACTAACGACAGCACTCCAGCCAGCGTATTTGAGCAGACACTCCGCGGCGCCGAATGTTAGAGACAGGAATGCGGTCCAGCCGACGATAGCCGTTCCACCTTTGCGGGTCATTTTTATTTCGCTGCCTGCTGGTTCTGAATCCAGGAGGTGATGCGTGCGTCGAGGACGTCGAGGGGCAAAGCGCCGGAGTCGACGACCTCGTCGTGGAAGCCGCGGAGATCGAATTTTGGCCTTAGGGCTTTCTCAGCGCGCGCGCGGAGCTCGAGGATTTTTAGCTGGCCCATCTTGTAGCCCAGCGCCTGCGCCGGCCAGGCAATGTAGCGGTCGCACTCGGCGTTGACAGTGGCGTCGTCGAGGCCGGAGTGGGCGTGAAAGTAGTCGACCATCTGCTGGCGAGTCCAGTGATCGGAGTGGACACCGGTGTCGACGACGAGGCGGACGCCGCGGAAGATGTCGGCTTCGAGTCGGCCGAAATCGGAGTACGGATCCTGATAGAAGCCGATGTCTTTGCCGAGACGCTCGGCGTAGAGTCCCCAGCCTTCGGTGTAGGCGGTGTAGTGGAGGTATTTGCGGAACTGGGGCAGGCCGGTGAGTTCCTGGGCGATGGAGATCTGGAGATGATGACCGGGCAGGCCCTCGTGGTATGCGACAGATTCGACGTTCGCGAGGGAGCGATGCTCGAAGTCGTAGGTGTTCACGAAGACAGTGCCGGGGCGCGAGCCATCGGGCGTGCCCTGCTCGTAGTAGGCGGGGGCCTGGTCTTTTTCCATGAAGGAGGGAACGGCCGCGACGATGAGGGGTGCTTTGGGCAGGCGGCCGAAGAGCTCGGGGAGTTTGGGGCGCATCTTGTCGATGTCGGCGCGGTAGAGGTCGAGGAGGGCGTCGCGGCTGGTGGGATGGAGTTTGGGATTGGCGTTGATGGCGGCGCGGAGAGCCGCGATGTCGGCGTAGCCGAGCTTCTTCGCGATGACGAGCATGTCGGCTTCGTCAGCAGCCACCTGGTCTTCGCCGATCTTGTGAATCTGCGCGGGGGTTAGATCGGTGGTGGTGCTCTGCTTCACACGGAAGGCGTAGTAGGCGTCGCCGTCGGGGAGGGACCAGACGCCGGGGTCGGGGCGGCCGGCGGGGATGTAGGTGGCCTGGAGAAATCGGGCGAAGCGCTGGTAAGCGGGGTAGACCTGTTTGGTGATGGCGGCGATGACTTCGTCGTGAATGCGCGTCTGGTCGGCGGCAGAGATAGTGCTGGGGAATTTTTTGAGCGGCTGCGCGAAGGGACTGTCCTCCGGCTTTTGTGCGAGAAGCGCGTTGACCTGGACGAGGACTTTTTCCAGCAGATATTTGGGCGGGACGCGCTGGTCGTCGATGCCGGTGAGCATGTTGTCGGAGACCTGGCGGAAAGCGGTGGGGACTTTGTTGAGGCGCGCGATGTAGTCGTCGTAGTCCTTGGCGGTGGTGAAGCTGAGGCGGGGGACGAGCTGGGGCAGAGAGAGATGGAGGCCGTTGAACTGGTTGACGGGCATCTCCCAGGGTTTGAACGCGGACTCTTCCTGATCTTCGATGAGCTGGCGGATCATGAGGTCTTTGCTGAGGACTTCCTGATCGGAGAGGCCGGTGGTGTCGATTTCGCCGAGCTGGCGGAGGTAGCCGCGGCCGCGGGCGAGCTGCTGGTTGTAGGCATCGACGGAGTAGTCGGTGAGCTGATCGTTGAAGCGCTTGTCACCGATGGTCGAAGCAAATTCCGGGGAGTGGCTGAGGCGGTCTTCCCAGATTTGCGCGAAAAGGTCGTCGAGGGCTTTGCGGCGGGATTCTACGTCGGTGGCGGCAGTGGTGGATTGCGTTGCACGCGGGCGCGGGACAGCCGGCACGGCGCACAGAGCGGTGAAAAGGAAGAGTGGGGCGAGGGCAAACGGTGTGCGGAGTTTCATCAGAGTACAGGGTACAGGGAGCAGGTTGCTGCGCGTTCCGGGGTCTAGCCGGGTGTTTTGACTCCCTTGCGCAGCATGGCGATGGATTTCTCGAGCCGGACGGCGCGGGTTTCTTCTTTTTTGGCTTCGGTGATCCAGCGGCAGTATTCCTTGCGGTTCGTGTAGCTGAGCGAGTCGAAGAAGGTTCGCACGCCGTGTTTTTTCATGAGAGCGGCGAGCGGGGCGGGCACTTCGACGGTGCGCTCCTGTTCGTCCTTCCAGATCGCGACTTCGATTCGGTCGCCGAGCTGCTTGCCGGTCTGTTGACGGATGGATTTGAGGATGCCGAGCATGTGCTGCTGAGCGCCGCAGCGCATGAGCGAGCCCGCGTAGGGAACGCCGTCAAAGGTCGCTTTGACGGGCACTCTGTCTTTCGCGCCAAATTCCTTTTCGACGTTGTAGGGGAAGACGACGAAGGCTCCTCCGCCGGGGCCGGGTTCGATTTTTGCCGTGAACTCGTATTTCTTCATGGCGAATATTCTGCCTGAATCCGCGGCGGCTGAGGAGGCGGCGAGAAAAAATCAGTGAGGATCGTCGACAGAGAATGCGGAGTGGCTGGAGTCGAGGAGGCGATAGAGGGTGGAGCGGCTGATGCCCAGCATTTTGGCGGCGCGAACTTTGTTGCCATTGGCGCGGGCGAGAATGCGGGTGATGTGTTGCAGGATGGCGCGGTCCAGATTGGGATCGTCGATGAGGGGATCGACAGGCGCGGGAGCGGCCTCGGGAACCGGCCACTGCAGGCGAGGAATGTCGATGGGGCGGATCCACTGGCCGGGGCATTCCAGAGCAGCGGCCACGATGACGGATTCCAGTTCGCGGATATTGCCTGGCCAGGCGTGACCAGTGAGACGCGCGAGGGCGCCGGGGGCGAAACCGCGGATCGGCTTATCGTGCTGCTGGCTCCAGGCGCGGAGAAACAGGCCGGCGAGCAGGGGAATGTCGTCTTTGCGGTCGCGGAGGGGAGGAATGGAAAAGCGAATGGCGGTGAGGTGACTGGCGAGATCGGGGCGGAATGCGCCGGCCGCGGCGAGGCGGCGGAGGGGCTGAGAAGAGCCTGCGACGAGTTGCAGGGGCGCGGCGACGGTAATAGTCCGGATACGCTCGTGGGCGGCGCGTTCGAGGAAATCGCGCAGGCGGCGTTGTTGCTCGGGGGACAATTCGTCGACGCGCGAGAGATAGGCGAGGCCGGCGCGGGCTTCCTTCCAGAGCGTTCGGGAATCGTCGAGGAAATCGGCGGCGACGCAGGGGAC
>JBAVUB010000595.1:0-7242 GCA_049696575.1 Acidobacteriaceae bacterium
GCACAGTTGCGACGGGATCTGCAGCTATCGGGGTCGGGGGCGCGGTGGTTTTACGGGAATCTCGATCTTGGCTACCGCGCGCTGACCGCGCCCTTTTTTCGCGGAGCCGTGATCAATGCGTATGCCAACGGAACGAAGATTGCCGCGTTGGCCAACGCAGTCCGGCGTTTTGCTCGGGTATTTGCTACCAGCGCATAAACGAAACTGTAACGCAAGGCGGCGGCCCAGCCCCGCAGGCTCGATGGATTTTGCTGCTAAGATTGTTTTTCTGATTCAGTTTTCGTCCCTGATCTGGACAACGAAACGCCCATAAAGAGCGCATGCGCAAAAGGCGGGCGTCCACGGGCCATCTTCACCCACGCCCTGCGTATCTGACCTCAGCCGCAAGAGCATCACAGGAAATCTGACGCGAAAGCAGATGCAATCCAGGATGCGGGAATACGGCGCGAGAGCGATGCGGCTGATTTCCCTGCCCTTTCTGTGCTTCGTTGCGGGCTATGCAGGCCCGATCGCGTGGGCGGATGGACCGCAGAGTTCACCAAGCATCTTCGCACCGGCATCGACGCCTGCCAGCAGCATTCAGGACCTGTCGTGGTTCGTCCTCACGATCACCGGCGGGATCTTCGTGACGGTGGGCGGACTGCTGGCGTGGGCGATTTTTCGTTACCGCGCGCGCAAGACCGACGATGACAGCGAGCCCGCGCAGATCTACGGCAGTACGCAGGTAGAGCTGGCGTGGACGGTGATTCCGATTCTGATCGTGGTGGTGCTGTTTCTGACTACGGCGCGGATTATATTTGCGATCCAGGATGCGCCGAAGCCGCAGGTCGCGCTCGACGTGACGGTGGTCGGGCACCAGTTCTGGTGGGAGTTCCGTTATCCCAAGCTGGGCGTCGTAACGGCGAACGAGCTGCACGTTCCGGTGAGCAGCGCGCTGGAACCCAAGCCGACATTTCTGCATTTGCTGTCGGCGGACGTGGATCACAGCTTCTGGGTGCCGCAGCTGGCGGGCAAGACGGATTTAATTCCGAATCACCCAAACGATATGTGGATTGATCCGCGCCACACCGGGTTATATGTGGGACAGTGCGCGCAGTTCTGCGGCGTGGAACACGCGAAGATGCTGCTGCGGGTCTACGTGGACACGCCGGAACAGTTTGATGCGTGGGTCAACCAGCAGCGACAGCCCGGCATGCAGGATCCCGACGTGGCGGCCGGCCGGCACATTTTTGAAACGGAGGCGTGCACCAATTGTCACAGCATTGCGGGGACTGCGGCGACGGGCACGTTCGGGCCGGATCTGACACACCTGGAGAGCCGGAGGACGATCGCCGCCGGCGCGGCACTGAATACTCCGGAGAATCTGCATGCGTGGATTCAGGATCCGGATCACTTTAAGCCGGGAGCGCTGATGCCGGCGATGCAGTTGAGCGGCGAACAGATCGACGAGCTGGTAGCGTACCTGACGACTCTTCATTAGGAAGACTGCATGGCAGACCAGACCTTACCGATTGCAGGACCTCTCGACGAAACGCCACAGCGGCTTTCGCCGGCGCAAGTGCTGGAGTGGCTGCACGGGTGGGTGGTCACGGTGGACCACAAGCGGCTGGGGATTTTGTACGTGGTCTACTCGATTTTCTTCCTGCTGGTGGCGGGTGTAGAGGCGCTGGCGATCCGCATCCAGCTGGCGTGGCCGAACAATCATTTTCTATCGCCAGAGCTCTACAACGAGATGTTCACCATGCACGGCACCACGATGGTGTTTCTGGTGGGCATGCCGATCCTGTTCGGGTTTGCAAATTATCTGGTGCCGCTGATGATTGGCGCGCGGGATATGGCTTTCCCCAGGCTGAACGCCTTCAGCTTCTGGCTGACGGCGTTTGGCGGGCTGCTGCTCTACTACAGCTTTATTGGCGGCTTCGGCCTTTACGGCATGGGCGCGGCGCCCGATGTGGGCTGGTGGGCCTACGCTCCACTGACCGCGAAGGCGTTTTCTCCGGGGCACGCAACAGATTATTGGGCGTTGGCGCTGATCCTGAGCGGATTCGGCACGCTGGGCACGGCGATCAACGTGATTGCGACGACGCTTTCGATGCGTTGCCGGGGCATGAGCCTGCTGCGCATGCCGCTGTTCGTGTGGCTGATGCTGGTGGTGAGCGGGCTGACCCTGGTCACCATTACACCGTTGACGGCGGCACAAATCATGCTGACCATCGACCGCTATCTGGGTGGGCACTTTTTCGACACCCAGGCGGGCGGATCAGCTGTGGTGTGGATGCACTTCTTCTGGATCTTCGGCCATCCCGAGGTTTATGTGCTGGTGATGCCGGTTTTCGGAATTGCGAGCGAGATTATTCCGGTATTTTCGCGAAAGGCGATTTTTGGATATCCGGCGATGGTTGCCGCGTCGGTGGGGATCGCGTTCGTCAGCATGGGGGTGTGGGCGCACCACATGTTTACGGTGGGCATGACGTCGGTGGGCAACGCGTTCTTCACGCTATCGACCATGCTGGTCGGCATTCCCACGGGCATCAAGATTTTCAACTGGGTGGCGACGATCTGGGGCGGGAAGATTCGCTTCGCTACGCCGATGCTGTTTTGCCTGGCGTTTCTTTTTCAGTTTTTGATCGCGGGGCTCACGGGGATCATGCTGTCTGTGGCGCCGTGGAACTGGCAGCTGCACAATTCGTATTTCGTGATCGCGCATTTCCACTATGTCCTGGTGGGCGCCATCGTCTTCAACATATTTGCAGGGATTTACTACTGGTATCCCAAAGTGACGGGGCGGATGCTGAGCGAGACGCTTGGCAAATGGCACTTCTGGCTGTTTCTCATCGGCTTTCACGTCACGTTCGACACGATGCACTTTGTCGGATTCATGGGGATGCCGCGATCGATCTACACCTATGAGCCGGACCGGGGATGGAACCACCTGAACTTCATCATCTCGATCGGCGGAATGATCCAGGGGATTGCGGTGCTGATTTTCGCGTGGAATTTAGTGCAGTCGTATTTTCGCGGCAAGAAGGCGGGGAACGATCCGTGGGATGCGTGGACGCTGGAGTGGTCGACGCCGTCGCCGCCACCGGCCTATAACTTCGCGACCGATCCGGTGGTACACAGCCGACGGCCGCTGTGGGATCTGAAACATCCGGAAGATCCGGACTGGAAGTACGAAGCATGAGCGCGATTCCCATTTCACCCGTTGCGGAGCCATGGCGCCTGCCATCGCGCGGACGCGTGGCCATGCTGTCGCTGATCACGGGCGAGAGCGCGATCTTCACGATTTTTGTGGTTGCCTACATTTTTTACATCGGCAAAAGCCTGACCGGGCCGACGCCGCTCCAGGTTCTCGACATTCCGTGGTTCAACACCATCTGCCTGCTGTCGAGCAGTGTGACCATCCTGCTGGCAGAACGGCAGATTGAGCGCGGCAAGATGCGGGGCTTCACGATGTGGTGGGCGCTGACCATTGCGCTGGGCGCGATCTTTATTGGAGGCACGGCGGTTGAGTGGCACAAGCTGATTTATGTGGACGGGTTGACCATCAGGACAAATCTGTTTGGGACGACGTTCTACTCGCTGGTGGGGCTGCATGCGACGCACGTAGTGGTGGGACTGATCGGCCTTTTGTTGATTTTGATTTTTACGCTGACGGGACATGTGAAGGAGCAGCATTCGGAGCGCATTCAGGTGTTCGCGCTGTACTGGCATTTTGTGGATGCGGTGTGGGTGGTGGTTTTCACTGTGGTGTACATCGTGGGCAGGTAGGGCATGGCGGAAACGACACACAAAGCGGGAGCGGCGCACGGCGAGACGATCCTTTTGCCGGCGCCAACAGCGTGGCCCATTGTGCTGGCATTCGGCTGCACTATGGCAGCCGCGGGGCTGGTGACGAGCCTGTGGGTGACGGCCTTCGGCGCTGTGCTGATGCTGGCTGGGTGTGTGGGGTGGTTCCGGCAGGTGCTGCCGCACGAGGCGCACGAAGACGTGCCGGTGGTGGTGCAGCCGGTGACGATTGCCACGACGCGACGACTGGTGCGGCATCTCGAAATCGGGGCGGAGCATCGCGCGCACCTGCCGGTGGAGACGTATCCGATCACCAGCGGGATTAAGGGTGGGATTGCCGGCGGCGTTGCGATGATTTTTCCCGCGCTGGCATACGGGCTGATCGCGCAGCATAGCCTTTGGTACCCGGTGAATCTGCTGGGCGGGGCCGGCGTGGGACCTTCGGCGAACATCACGAATGCGGAGATCGCGACGTTTCACTGGAGCTGGCTGCTGGTCGCGATCGTGATCCACAGCGTGACGTGTTTGCTGGTGGGGCTGCTCTATGGCGCGATGCTGCCGATGCTGCCGCGACGGCCGGTGCTGCTGGGCGGGCTTCTGGCGCCGCTGCTGTGGACCGGGCTGCTGCACTCCACGATGGGGATCATCAATCCCGCGCTCGATGCGCGCATTCACTGGGGATGGTTTGTGGTGTCGCAGGTGACGTTCGGCGTTGTTGCGGGATTGGTGGTGGCGCGCGAGGGAAAGATTCGCACCAGCCGCGGTCTGCCATTTTTTGCGCGGATGGGGATCGAGGCGCCGGGGCTGATGGAGTCGCATCCGGATGCCGGGCCGCCGCGATCCGCGGACGAGGAGAAGCATTGATGCGGCGTGGTGCGCTGGCGTTCGTGCTTCCGCTGGTTCTCGCGCTGGCGGGATGCGGGCGATTGCCGGGCGCAACGGCGGAAGCGGATTCTCCGGCGCGACCTGAGGACGTTTTGGGTTTTCACACTTTGTACAGCGCGAATTGCCAGGCGTGCCACGGGGCGAATGGGCACAATGGGCCGGCGATGGAGCTCGGCAATCCTGAATACCAGGCGCTGGTGGACGATGCGACGTTGCGGAAATGGATTTCGGGCGGCATGCCGGGGACGGAGATGCCGGCCTTTGCGCAGTCAGCGGGAGGGATGCTGACGGATGCGCAGATCAACGCGATTATTGCAGGCATGCGCAAGGAGTGGGCCCGACAAAATGTGTTTGCAGGCGCAGCGCCCCCGCCGTATGCGCAGGATCAGATCGGCGATGCGCAGCGCGGGCAACAAACGTATCAGGCGCGTTGCGCTTCGTGCCATGAGAAGCCGAGCCGGCAGCAGGTGGCGAGTCCGGCGTATTTGTCGCTGGTGAGCGACCAGGCGCTGCGGACGATTATTGTTGCGGGGCGAGCGGACATCGGGCAGCCGGACTGGGCCCACGATAATCCCAGGGGCGCGTCTGGAGCATCGCTTTCCCCGCAGAATGTCACCGACATTGTTACGTATCTGGGATCGCTGCGGAATCCCGCGGCGGTTTCGGCGACGCCTTTACCTGTTCCGTCGAGGAGATGACCATGAGCGACCCAAACGATCGTCCGAACGCGCCGGAGCCGGCGAGCGAGCAGGCCAGCGATCGCGAAGGGCCGGCGGTTGTCTCGCGGCGTTGGCTGCTGCTGAAGGCGGGCGTGGCGCTGAACGGGCTTGTGGGGCTCGCTCTGGCTGTGCCCGTGGTGCGGTATCTGTTGGCGCCGGTTCGCAAAGATTCGTCGTATAAATCGTGGGTTTCGCTCGGCGATGCGGACAGTTTCCCGGTGGGTGAGACGCGGCTTGTGTCCTTTAAGAATCCCTGGACGCAGCCGTGGGATGGGCAAACGGACAACGTTGCGGCCTACGTGCGGAGGGAGGGCGCGAGCCAGTTCACGGTATTCGCGATTAACTGCGCGCATCTGGGGTGCCCGGTGCGGTGGTTCCCGCAGTCGCAGCTTTTTATGTGCCCGTGCCACGGTGGCGTTTACTACGCCGATGGATCGAGGGCCTCGGGACCCCCGGAGCGCGGGCTTTTCACCTACGACTACAAAATAGTGGGGGGACAGTTACAAATTGACGCGGGGCAGATGCCGAGCCTGTCGAATACGGCAAAGCTGGTGAATATTTCCAGTCCATCGACTTCCGGTAAAGATGGAGATTGCGGATGCCGGGGATGAAACCTGCCTCAACACGAAACCTGAAACGGATCTACGACTGGTTCGAGCAGCGGTTGCAGGTCGAAGGTCCGATCAAAGACGCGGTGCTGCACAAGGTGCCGCGCAATACGGCGAGCTGGTGGTACGTCTTCGGCAGCGCGGCCTTCACGCTGCTGATGTTGCAGATCGTGACCGGCATTCTGCTGGCGCTGGTCTATGTTCCGTCAGCGGCCGAGGCGTGGAACAGCCTGAACATCCTCAACCATCAGGTGCCGCTGGGGTGGTTTCTGCGCGCGGTGCATGCGTGGGGATCGAACTTCATGGTCGCCGTGGTGTTCATCCACATGGCGCAGGTATTTCTGTTTGGGGCTTACAAATTTCCGCGCGAGCTCACCTGGACGGTTGGCGTTTTTCTGCTGCTCATGACCCTGGGCATGGCGTTCACCGGACAGGTGCTGCGCTTCGATCAGGATGCCTACTGGGGGCTGGGCATCGGCGTTTTCATCCTGAGCCGGGTGCCGTGGATGGGCGGCGGGCTGGTGCATCTGCTGTTGGGTGGGCCGACGATTGCGGGCGCGACGCTGTCACGGTTCTTTGCGCTGCACGTGTTCGTGATTCCTGGAACGCTGTTGTTCCTGGCGCTGGTACACGTGTGGATGGTGATCAAGCTGGGGATCAACGAGTGGCCGATGCCAGGGCGGCTGGTGCGCAAATCCACCTACGTTGCCGAATACAACCAACTCACGCACGAGGATGGGATTCCGTTTGTGCCGGGGGCGTTCTGGAAGGATCTGATTTTCTCCGCGGCGGTACTGGCGGCGGTGGGCGTATGCGCGGCGGTGTTTGGGCCAGCGGGACCGGGAGGGCAACCGGACCCATCGATCACGCAGACGGTCCCGAAGCCGGACTTCCCTTTCCTCTGGATTTACGCGGTGCTCTCTTATTTGCCGCCGTCGATGGAGACGCCGTTCATCCTGATCGCGCCGATTCTGATGATCGCGGGCTTGCTGGCGGTTCCGTTCGTCGCATCGGAGGGCGAGAAGAGCTGGCATCGGCGGCCGGTGGCGGTGCTGGCTCTGGCCTCGGTCGCGGTCGGCTGGGGAGTGTTCACGCACCTGGCGATGCAGACGCCGTGGAGCCCGCACATGGGCGCGTGGAGCGGGGATACCCTGCCGGTGGAATATTTGCGCGAGGCGACGCCGCTGGTGCGGCAGGGAGCGGTAATTTTTCAGGCGAAGCAATGCCGCAACTGCCATTCG
>JBAVUB010000596.1:0-3321 GCA_049696575.1 Acidobacteriaceae bacterium
GGGGAGCTGCCGGTCTTCGCTCGGCCACGGGCGGCGATTTTGGCCACGGGCGACGAACTGGTGGAGGTTGCGGAGACGCCGCTGGAATATCAGATTCGTAACTCAAACAGTTACTCACTGGGGGAACAGGTGAGAGCCGCCGGAGGCGAGCCGGTGATCCTGCCGATTGTGCGGGACGACCGCGCGGCGACGGAACGGGCGATTCGCGAAGCCGCGGGCTGCGATCTGGTGCTGCTGACGGGCGGGGTTTCGATGGGGAAATTCGATTTTGTGGAGCAGGCGCTGGTGGCTCTGGGGGCGGATTTCTTCTTTACCGGAGCGCGGATCCAACCGGGGAAGCCGGTAGTTTTTGGGAAACTGCCGAGCACGTATTTCTTCGGGTTGCCGGGGAATCCCGTATCGACGATGGTGACCTTTGCTTTGTTTGCGGGGCCTCTGCTGCGCGCGCTGGGTGGCGAAAGCGGGTCCCGGTCCCGATTCGGGATGGCTCAACTGGAGGAAGAAGTTCAGGTGAAGGCGGGATTGACGCGATTTCTGCCGGCGCGCGTGGAAAGTAGTGTGCGCGGGGCACGGGTGAAGCCAGTTGTGTGGCAGGGGTCGGGAGACCTGGCAGCGGCGGCGAAGGCGAATGGATTTCTGGTGGCGCCGGAGACGACCGAGCGGCTGGTCGCTGGGCAAATGGTTTCCGTGCTGGAGATTTGAACGCGCTTGTGCCAGCCTGTCAGGATAGCGGTGTGCTGACGATTCTCAGGTGAGGCGATAGGCGCGGGTGGCTGTGGAATGAAAGAGGGCCTCGCGTTCGGTGGCGGAGAGCGAAGCGGCGAAGCGCTCGATGGTGCGAACCCAGTCGAGATACGTGGTGGCGACGCGGCAGACAGGCCAGTCAGAGCCGAACATAAGGCGCGCAGGCGTGAAGGCTGCGAGAGCGGCTTCCATGTAGGGCAGAATCTGCTCGTAATTCCAGGTTGCGTAGCCGGCTTCGGTGACGATGCCGGAGAGTTTGCAAAAGACATTGGGGCGGCGTGCGAGGTCGGCGAGGTCGCGCGCCCAGGGCTGGAGTTCTCCGCGGCGAATGGGCGGTTTCGCAATGTGATCCAGGACGAAGACCTGGTTGGGATGGCGGTCGACCAGGCGAATGGCGGCCGGCAACTGATGGTGGACGATGAGGATGTCGTAGGCGAGATTGCGGGCGTGGAGTTGCGCGAGGCCGGCGTTGAAGTCGGGGCGATCCATGTATGCGTCGGGCTCTGCCTGGAGGACGTGGCGCACACCTTTGAGCTCGGGATGGGCCGCCAGGCGGTCGAGCTGATCGCCGATGGCGGGATCGATGAGAGGGAGCCAGCCGACGACGCCGGCGATCCACAAATGCGTAGCGGCCCACGCGAGGAGGGCTTCGGTTTCGTCGAGGGTTTGGCGCGCCTGGACGGAGATGACGGCGTCAATGTTGGCGGAGGCGATCTCAGGGGCAAGATCGGTGGGCAGGAAGTCACGGCGGATCGAAGCCATGGCATCGTCGATCCAGTCATATTCGGCGGGCGTGTAATGCCAGAAGTGATGATGCGCGTCGATGCGCATAGCGGTCGCAGTGATCCCAGTGACTGGCCGCTATTTTATCCGCGACAGCTTGAGAATGCAGCGAGTGGATTCCGGATCGGGATTGGAAGATGAAGGCGCGTCGCTCAGGAGATGAGTTTCCTGAGACCGGGCAGGAGCGCACGAAGCGCGCGGCCACGATGGCTGACGGCGTTCTTTTGCTCGAGGGAAATCTCTGCCATGGTGAGGCGGAACTGAGGAAGAAAGAAGAGTGGATCATAGCCGAAGCCGCCGGTTCCACGAGGGGCAGTGAGAATTTCGCCATCGACAAAACCTTCGGCAGTCAGGAGCACCTCGCGGTCTCTGGCCAGGGCCAGGGCGCAGCGGTAACGGGCGGTGCGGAGGGCGGCGCCACGCATGCGGGACAGGAGATAGAGATTATTGCGGGCGTCGATGGAGAGATGGGGGCCGGTGCGGGGCACGTAGCCTGCATCTTCGGCAAAGCGCGCGGAGCGCACGCCGGGTTCGCCTCCAAGGGCATCGACTTCGAGGCCGGAATCGTCGGCGAGGACGTATCCGGGGGCGAAGCCGCTGTAGTGTTGCGCCTTGAGACGAGCATTGCCGGCGAAGGTCGGTTCATTCTCGGCAGGGGCGGAGATTTCGTCGAGGCCGGGCAACGGCGCGACGGTGAATCCGCCTTCGGCGGCGGCGACCGAGAAGTCGCGCAGCTTGCCGGGGTTGGTAGTGGCAGCGTAGAGGGTAACCGGCACGGTTTCATTTTATGCGGAGGTCCCCGGTGGGGCGGGATTCTTGTGCGGGTCCCATTGAAGAGGGCAGCCCTCGCAGCGCGCCACGCGGCCACAGTGAGATTTGCCGATCTGGACGATGAGGGCGTGGAATTCGTTGTAATGGCGGGCGAGGGCGGCGGGGTTCTCAGGCGGGCCGGCGGGCTCGGGCGCGAAAGCTTGCTCGGCGAGAGACTGGATTGCCTCGTACTTTGCGTTTTCAGGCGCTAGGCCGTGGCGGACGACGACGCGGCGGAGGTACTCGTCGACGACCATGGCGGGAGCGTCGAGCGCGTAGAGAAGGATGGCGTCGGCGGTTTCAGGACCGACACTGAGGAGGGCGAGCAGCTGCTCGCGCACGGTGTGTGGATTGTCGAGGGCCTCGCGACGGAGGGTCTCCATTTTGCCGCCGCAGCGAGCGTCGAGGAAAGCGACGAAGGCTTTGAGGGCGGTGGCTTTGCGCAGCATGAAACCGGAGGGACGAATGAGGTCGCGGAGATCGTGTTCGGGGATGGCGCGGAGGCCGTCGATGGAGAGGACGCCGCGGGCGTCAAGGTTGCCGATCGAGCGCTCGACGGATTTCCAGGCGGTGCTCTGCGTGAGGTAGGCGCCGATGACGACTTCGAAGGGGGTTTTGGCGGGCCACCACTGCTGGGGTCCGAAGCACTCGACGAGGTGGTCATACATCGTACGCAGGCGGCGGGCGAATGGGGTGGCATCGGGGTGACCGGACTGCAGCTTTCGCGTTGCCGCTTGCCTGGTTTTCTGCGCTGGCATCGCTTCAATCTTAGAATTGATTCATCGACGCACCGATGAGGAGCCATTGTGGAATACGTCAATCTGGGCAGGACGGGGATGAAGGTTGCGCGCATTTGTCTGGGGTGCATGACGTACGGGAGGCCGCCTGCGCCGGGAGAACCGAAGGCGGGGCGGCACGCATGGGCACTCAATGAAGAGCAAAGCCAGCCGTTTCTCAAGCAAGCGCTCGATCTGGGCATCAACT
>JBAVUB010000597.1:0-3061 GCA_049696575.1 Acidobacteriaceae bacterium
GCCCAGGCTAACGTGGACGCCGCGGCCCGCGACGCCATGCTGGTCGCTGCCGCCGAATGCGACTGGAAGCTCCATCGCCTCTCGCAAACTCAGCTCAACGCGCTGCCTGACACCAACGACGATGCAGGCGCGCGCCGCATGTACCTGCTCATGGAGCTGGCTCGCGACAAGGGCGACAGCAACACGCAACAATCCATCGTCGCGCAGATGGAAACCCGCTTCCCTGATAGTTCGTGGCTCGCGGAGGCTCTCTACTCCAGCGGCAATATGTACCTGTTGCTCAAGGATTACCCGCACGCCATCACTTACTATGGCGAGTTAGCGCGTCGCTTCCCAACCAGTAAGTACGCGCCCAGCGCCCACTGGCGCGCCGGCTGGTTCAACTACCGCCTCGGGCAGTACGACGAGGCCGCGCGCCTCTTCGACGAGCAGATTCGCGTCTATGCAGGCGGCAAGGAGATCCCCTCCGCCCTCTACTGGCGCGGGCGCATCTGCGAAGACCAGGAGCGCAAGCCCTCCGCCGCGGCGGCGTATTACCGCACCATCCTGCGCGTCTTTCCGCACTACTACTACGCCATGCTCGCGCAGGATCGCGTCACGCATCTGGGTGACGTCACGCCGGACGCGATCGCCGAACTCGATGCGCTGAAGCCTGTTGCTATCCCCGAGCTCACCGACGATGTTCCGGAAGACGATCCTCACGTCGTGAAGGCCCGCCTGCTCGCCAACGCCGGCCTGAATGAATACATTGAGCCCGAGATTCACGCCTCTGACGGCAGCGACGAATGGGGCGCCTTCGCCGAAGCGGAGATCTTCGCCTCCTACGGAGAATCGTGGCGCGCCATGCGTCTGCTCAAGCGCGCGATTCCGTTCTACACATCCGCGCCCATTGAAGCCATCCCCGTCGCCTACTGGCGCATCCTCTTTCCCCAGATGTACTGGAGCGACATCAAAGCCGACGCCGAGCGCAATGGTCTCGACCCTTATATGGTTGCCTCGCTCATCCGCCAGGAAACGGAATTCAACCCCGTGGCCATCTCCAACAGGAACGCCTGGGGCCTCATGCAGCTTCTTCCGTCGGTCGGTCGATCCCTGGCCAGAGAGGAAGGCCTCCGCCATTTTCAGACCAGCAACCTGCTCGATCCCTCCACCAATATTCGGCTCGGAACGCTCTACCTAAAACGGACCCTCGACAAGTTCGGCGGCCAGCCCGAATATGCGTTCGCTGCCTATAACGCAGGAGACGATCGCGTCATCGACTGGCAGAGCGTCGGCAATTACCACGGCATCGACGAGTTTGTTGAGTCCATCCCCTTCAGCGAGACCCGTGAATACGTCGAGGCCATCCTGCGCAACGAGCAGATCTACCGCGAGCTGGATAAAGTGACCGCGCAGCGCGCCCAACGCTGAGCACTCGCGTGCTATCATCCCTCTTCGTCTGCGGAGCCGCGCCACTGCGCACGGTTCTTCGCAGGCCCGCCTAAGGAGCTCCCAATCGTGAATCGCCCGTCGTCCTGCGCATCGCGTCTCGTGCAGTCTGCCTGCCTTTTTGCAGCCGCTCTGCTCGCCGCAACCGCCGTCCACGCCCAAGCCACCGCCGCGGTTACAAATAGCGCTGCGCACGGCATCGCGGTCGGCAATCTCGACCGCTCCGTCAAGCCCGGCGACGACTTTTACCGCTATGCCAACGGGGCATGGATCGCTCGCACTGAGATTCCTTCGGATCGCGCCGGCATCGGCGTCTTCTCCGTCCTCGCCGACCGCAGCAGCAAGAATGTCGCCGCCATCATCGAAGAAGCCGCGAAGTCCAGCGCGCCGGCTGGCTCCAACGCCCGGAAAATCGCCGACCTCTACAACGCCTATATGGATGAGGCCGCGATCGAAGCCCGTGGCATGAAGCCTCTTGAGCCGCATCTGGCGGAAATCGCCGCCATCCACGACCAGCATGATCTTGCCCTGGCTCTCGGCAAAACCCTCCGCGCCGACGTCGACCTGCTCAATAACGCGGTCTTCTCCACGCCGAATCTCTTCGGCCTGTGGATCGCTCCCGGGTTCGCCGACTCCGACTACTACATTCCGTATCTGCTGCAGGGCGGGCTCGAAATGCCCAGCCGCGACTACTACCTCAACGACAGCGACCGCATGCGAGATGTGCGCGCGAAGTATGCTGTCCACGTCGCCGCTATGATCCGGCTCGCCGGCCTCGACAACCCCGACAACCGCGCCGAGCATGTCATCGCGCTCGAGCACGCCATCGCCGCAACCCACATCAGCCTTTCCGACATTGAAGACATTGCCAAAGCCAACAATCTCTGGCAGCGCAGCGATTTTGCCGCCAAAGCTCCTGGTCTCGACTGGGACGCGTACTTTGCAGGCGCTGGCCTCGCTCAGCAGCAGCAATTCATGGTCTGGACGCCCACCGCCCTTGCCGGCGAATCCGCGCTCGTCACTTCCACGCCCATCGATACCTGGAAGGATTGGCTCGCATTCCACCTGATTGAGAATTACGCTGCGGTTTTGCCCCATGCTGTTGCCGAGGAACAGTTTTCGTTCGGTGGCAAGGTGCTGTCCGGCGTTCCCCAACAGCGCCCACGCTGGCAGCTCGGCGTTGGCCTCGTGAATGCCTGCCTCGGCGACGCCGTCGGCCAGATCTACGCGCAGAAATACTTCCCGCCTGAAGCCAAAGCGCAGGCCCAGGCCATGGTCGCCAATTTGATCGCCGCCTACCACAAGCGGCTCGACGCGCTCACGTGGCTCGCCCCCGGCACCCGCGCCGAAGCCCACGCTAAGCTCGACACGCTTTACGTCGGCGTCGGCTACCCCGAAACCTGGAAGGACTACTCCGCCTACGAAGTTCGCCCCGACGATGCCTTCGGCAATTCATGGCGGTCCTCCGTCTGGTATTACAAGATGCAAATCGCCCGCATCGGCCAGCCCGTCGACCGCCATGAGTGGTCCATGACCCCGCAGACGGTCAACGCCGTCAACCTGCCGCTGCAAAACGCGCTCAATTTTCCCGCGGCCATTCTGCAGCCGCCATTCTTCGATCCCCAGGCTCCGG
>JBAVUB010000598.1:0-6781 GCA_049696575.1 Acidobacteriaceae bacterium
GGTGACGGGGAGCAAGACGCAGGCGGCTGGAGGGCAGCTGCTGTTTCTGGCTGGCGGGCCGGCGGGGGCGGTGGAAAGGGTTGCGCCGGCGCTGCGCTCGATGGGGCGGGACGTGATTCATCTGGGGGCGACGGGGAGCGGCGCGCGGATGAAGCTGATCAACAATTTTTTGTGCGGGGTGCAGATCGCTTCGCTGGCCGAGGGGCTGGCGATGATCGAGAGGAGCGGTCTCGATCCGGCAAAGGCGGTGGGCGTGCTAACGCAGGGCGCGCCGGGAAGCCCGCTGGTGAACACGATCAGCGCGCGCATGATGCAGCGGCAATACGAGCCGAATTTCTATTTGCAACTCATGGCGAAGGATCTGCAGTACGCCACGGTTGAAGCGGCGGAGCAGGGGATCGATGCGATGACGGGCACGGCGGCGCTGCGGGTTTTCGAACGTGCGGTTGCCGAGGGGCTGGGCGAGCAGGATATTGCGGCGGTGGTGGAACCCTTTCGTACGCGTTGATGCGGTAGTCTGGTGGGGCTATGAATCCATCGCATCCGCAACCGAAAATTCACCTCAGCCAGACCGAAGAGTATCGGGAAATTTATTCCAACAGCGTGCAGGTGCGGGTGAGCGTGTGGGATTTTCTGCTGGTCTTCGGCCTGGTGCATCAGGAGTCGGCTGAGCAGGTGGTCGTGAAGAACGCGCTGGGCGTGTATCTGAGCCCGCAGCAGGCGAAGGCGCTGTGGAACATCCTGGGGCAGAACCTGGCGCAGTACGAGCAGACGTTCGGTGCGCTGGCGCTGGAGCCGCAACCGCAGACCAAGGGTCCGGTTCACTAAGCAGCGATGACGGCAAAGAAGGCCGCGCGAGCGATTCCAGTGTGGGTCGTGCTGCCGGCGATCCTTGTTGCTGTCGTGGCGGCGCATGCGGCGCTGTTGCGGCTTCCTTATTACTGGGATGAGGCGGGGTACTACATTCCCGCGGCGTACGACTTCTTCCGCACCGGCTCGCTGATCCCTTATTCGACAATTTCGAATGCGCATCCTCCGCTGCCGTCGGTGTATCTGGCAGCGTGGTGGAAGGTGTTTCATTTTGCGCCTGTGGTGACCCGGACTGCGATGTGCGTGGTGGCGGCGGTGGCGCTGACCGCAGTGTGGCGGCTGGCGACGATCACGACGGGGAAGGCGCAGGTGGCGGCGGCGACGGTGCTGCTGACGGGACTGTATCCGGTCTTTTTTGCGCAGAGCTCGCTGGCGCATGCGGATTTATTTGCGGCGGCGGGGACGCTTTGGGCGCTGACTTTTTTCCTGGAGGATCGGAATTGGGTTGCGGCGGTTTGTTTCTCTCTGGCGGCGCTATCGAAGGAGACGGCGATTGTGACGCCGCTGGTGCTGGGGGTGTGGGAGAGCTGGAGAATCCGGAGACCGCGGATAGAACGCATCCAGAACGTGGCGGCCCTGGTGGCGGCGGTGATTCCCCTGGCGGGGTGGTACGCGTATCACTGGCGGAAGACGGGATTCGTGTTTGGGAATGCGGAGTATGTGCGGTACAACGCGACCCAAACGCTGACACCGGTGCGGGTATTGCTGGCGCTGGCGCATCGGACGATGCATGTGACGGCGCATATGAATCTGTTTGTTCCGGTGGCGGCGATGTTGGCGTGCTTACTGCTGCCGGTGGTGAAGGAGGGTCCCGCATCTGCAAAAAGCAGGCAGACACGGGGCAACCAAAGTGTCGGGGATTCGTCACCGTTACGGGCACGAATTAGGCCGGAGCAGCAGGCGGTGTTCTATGTGACGATCGGGGGGAACGTGCTTTTCTTTTCGGTGCTGGGCGGAGCGCTGCTGACGCGGTATTTGCTGCCGCTGTATCCGCTGGTGCTGCTGCTGTGCGTGAGCACATTTCGAAGGCGACTGAAGGAGTGGACCGGGCTGGTGGCGCTGAGCGCTGCGGCGTTTGTGGCGGGGCTGTTCGTGAATCCGCCGTATCGGTTCGCGCCGGAGGACAATCTGGAATACGCGACGGTGATCCGGCTGCACCAGGCGGCCGTCGGGGAGATTGTTGCGCAGATGCCGGGAGCGACGGTGCTGACGGCGTGGCCGGCGACCGATGAGCTGACGAAACCGGAGCTGGGCTACGTGCAGCGGCCGGTGCGGGTGGTGGCGATCGAGAATTTTTCCGCAGAGCAGATTGCGAAGGCGGCGAGCCGGCCGGGGGACTATTCGGCGGCACTGGTTTTTTCGACAAAGTACGATCCGCCGCGGCTGTGGCTGAGTTTGGGCAGACGAAATGAGGAACTGGACAGGAGGTATTTCGATTTTCATCGGGATTTGCTGCCCGGGATGATTGCGCGGGCGCTTGGCGGGCGCGTGGTGTGGCGGGCGGAGCGCAAGGGGCAGTGGGTGGCGGTGCTGCGATTTGCGCGGACGGAACCCAGTGAGGCTTCCTATCCGGATCGTGCGACGAGTTCGGCGACGCCGTTGGTTTCGCGGTAGAGGATCGTTCTGAGGGCGGGTGTGGAGTTCGTCGGGATCGTCGGTCATCGTGGTTCCATTACGACGAATGGGTACTGACAAGGGTGCTGCGTCCTCCGTTATACTCGGGGGATGGCGGGGCAGAAAACCTTTTATCTGGAGACGTTCGGGTGCCAGATGAACGTGCATGACTCGGAGAAAGTCATCGGCACGCTGGAGCAGCAGGGGTATGCCCGCGTGGAGACGGAAGAGGCGGCAGACCTGATCCTCTATAACACTTGTTCGATTCGCGATAAGGCGGAGCAGAAAGTTTTTCACCGGCTGAACGATTACAAGGCGCTCTACAAAAAGGGAAAGCGGTTCGGCGTGCTGGGATGCGTGGCGCAGCAGGAGGGCGAGCGCATTTTTGAGCGAGCGCCGTTTGTGTCGCTGGTGTCGGGGTCGGCGTCGTATCGGCGGTTGCCGGAGATGCTGGTGCAGATCGAGCAGGGCGCAACGCGCGTGACGGGCCTCGACGACCGGCAGACGGAAGAGACCTTCGAGACGGAATTCACGGCGCGGTCGAATCCGCATCGGGGGTACATCACGATCATTGAGGGCTGCGACAAGTTTTGCGCGTACTGTGTGGTGCCGTATACGCGGGGCAAGGAGCGGAGCCGACGGTCGGAGTCAGTACTTGAGGAAGCGCGGCGAATGGCGGATGCCGGGTTCACGGAGATTCAGCTGCTGGGGCAGAACGTGAATTCCTATCGCGATCCGGACGGGAAGCGGAGTTTTGCAGAGCTGCTTGCAGGTGTGGGCGAGGTTGCGGGGATTCGGAGAGTGCGGTTCACGACGTCGCATCCCAGGGACTTTACGCGGGATATTGTGGAGGCGATTGACGCGGTGCCGTCGCTCTGCGATCACGTGCATCTTCCGGTGCAGAGCGGGTCATCGAAGGTACTGCGGATGATGGCGCGGGAATATACGCGCGAGCAGTACCTGGAACGCATCGAATGGATCAAGGGCGCGCGGCGGCCGATCAGTATGACGACGGACGTGATTGCGGGATTTCCAGGCGAGACGCCGGAGGACTTCGAGGAGACGCTGGCGCTGCTGGATGAGGTGCAATACGACGGCGTTTTTGCGTTCAAGTACTCGCCGCGGCCGAATACGCCGGCGATTTCGATGCCGGATTCGATTCCGGACGAGGAGAAGTCGAAGCGGCTGCAGATTTTGCTGGACCGGCAGCGGGAGATCCAGAGGGCGAATTACGAAAAGCACGTGGGACAGGTGCTGGAGGCGATGGTGGAAGGGTTGAATCCGGCGCGCGGGCAGGTGGTAGGGCGGACGTCGCAGAACAAGACTTTGAATTTCACCGCGGCGCTGGGAATTGCTCCGGCTCCGGGTGTATATGTGCCGGTGCTTGTGACAAAAGCGTTTCCGAACAGTCTGGTGGGAGAAGCGGTGCAGTAAGCGGGGGACACGATGGAAGTGGAAATGAAAATTCGAGGCTTGATGGTCGATCCTTCGACGAATATGCCGGTCGTGATCCTGAAAGACCCGAAGAGCGAGGCGGTGCTGCCGATCTGGGTGGGGCTGTACGAGGCGAACGCCATCCAGCTGGAAGTGGAGAAGGCGACGACAGCGCGGCCGCTGACACATGACCTGCTGAAAAACGTGGTGATGGGGTTGAACGCGCAGGTGCAGCGGGTGGTGGTGTCGGAACTGCGCGGGGACACGTTCTATGCGGTGATCTGGATGGAGCAGAACGGAGAGATTGTGGCGATTGACGCGCGTCCGTCGGACGCGCTGGCGCTGGCGCTGCGGTCGGACTGCCCGATTTTTGTGGCTGAGGAAGTGCTGCATGCGGCGAAGGTGCTGCCCAGCGCGGCGGAGACACAGCCGACCGAGCAGGATGTGCGGCGGTGGCTGGAGAATCTGGGGGATGAGGATTTGGGAAAGTACAAGATGTGAGGGGAAGAGCGCGTCTGCATGACGACTCGTTCCCTGCGTTTCCCTCTTCGCGAAGAGTCGCAACTGAGATACTTAAGGGACGGCCGAACCAGGCCCCTCTATGAGCCTGAAGCGAATCCTGAAATTACTGCTCGCTTTCCTGACCGGACAAGGGGTTTCGGTGATAACGCAGTTGCTGGTGCCCCCCCTGTTCCTCCATCGCTATGCCAATGGGGTCGAGGTTTACGGCGAGTGGATCACGCTGACGGCGGCAGCGGCATACCTGAATACACTGAACTCCGGCATACAGACATATGCCACCAATCAGATGGCGATCCATTACAACGGAGGAGAGGTCGAAAAAGCGAAGAGCATCCAGGCAAGTGCAGTAAAGCTGAGCTTGGCGCTTATCGTTGGGGTGGCTCTTGCTGGGTCCACGATGCTTTTCATGCCGGTCGGGCGCTGGTTACATCTTCGTCATGTGGGGTCGTTCGCTGCATCGCTGACCGTTTTCGTGTTGATGATGCAAGTGCTGATCACTTGGCTTTTTGGTCTGTTAGGCAACAGCTTTATGGCATTGGGTCGCGCCCACCGAGGTCAGAACTGGGGGAATGTTCAAAGGCTTACCGCGAGTCTGGCAACGTCGGCGCTTTTGTGGGTACGATCATCCTTTCCCATCCTCGCTCTCGCGCAACTGGCATCGGTGGTCCTCTGTACCCTCCTGATCGTAGCTGACATAAGGATCACAGCGCCCATTCTGCTGCCTTCGCTTCGTCTCGGCAATGCCAGGACGATGCTGTCCATCATCAAGCCCAGCGCTTACTTTGGACTGTTTTCCGTCTCGGGCTTTCTTGCTTGGCAGGGGCCAGTCCTCATTATTCAGTTGATTCTCGGGCCCGCCAGTGTTGCGGTGTTTGCCATTACGCGGATGATCTTCAATTTTTCGCGACAGGTGCTTTCTGTGCTGACCTTCGCGATTTCCCAGGAGATCACCATCTTGGTGGGAAAGAACGACTGGTCCGCGCTCTATCGGCTCTATGATCTATCAGAAAGGGTAGTTCTGTTTCTGGTTACGACGATCACCGTCGGCGCCCTGTTGTTGTGCCCGTTTGCCTTTTCGCTGTGGCTGCACAAGCGGTCGCTATATGAGCCGGGCCTGTGCCTGTTAATGGCCATGGTTTCCGCGGTAATGAGCATCAAGGACCATAAGATTCAGTTCCAGTGGTCGAGCAATAAGCACCAGCAACTGGCGGTGATTTCACTATTCGCTTATCTCGGCGTGTGCGGACTCTCGGTGGTCACGCTACGGCCTTTCGGGAGTGGGGCGCTGATGGTTCTGTGGCTGGCAGCGGAGATGGTTCAGGCCGTATGGATTCTGCGACTGAATAAAGTGCTGTTCCCGCCAGAGATAAACGTTTCAATGGCGCCAGTGATGCGCGCATTGGCGGTGCTGACGGTTTGCTTTTCCCTGTTGGTGTGGCCCGTCTACCACAGCGTACGGTGGTCGCTCCTTATGACCGTTACGATTGCCTGTTGTATAGTAGCCGTCCTAGCGGTCGTATCGTACTTTGCTTTCGGGCTTCGCAACGTCCTGGGACCTCTGCGAGAGCGACTGCGAAGGCGGCTAGCCGTTGCAAGGGGAGCATAGGAGCCGGGATCGCCCTCAGTGAGTGCCTTTGGTAAAATCGAACGATGAAGATCCAGGAACGAAGCGCCGTGGACACGCGTGACTCAGCGTCTAATGCGGAAGATCTATACTTCGATCTGCTTAAGGGATGCCTCTCACGAAACTTGTTTGGAGAACGGTACAGGCCGCTGTACCAGCCGCGAGTTACACGTGGTTGGCGGCGTGTCTGGTGGCGACTCGTATATCCCTGGCTCAGCGCGGCACTCAGGAAGGTCGATCTTGAACTGGTGAGACGGGCTCACTTTGATCCTGAAGCGAATGCACGAGGCGGGTACCATCATTCCGAGGCAGAATCGATGATCGGGCTCACCGGTCTCTCGAACATTGAGGCATGCGTGATCGACTGCCTGCAAAAGGGCATTCCAGGCGATCTGATGGAGGCTGGCGTCTGGAGAGGGGGCGCAACAATTCTTATGAGGGCCATCCTGAATATCTACGGCGACACAACGCGAAAGGTCTGGGTTGCGGATTCATTTCAAGGCTGTCCGAAGCCGAGGGACGAGGCAGAGCGAGGGGATAGGCACTGGCAAAACGGTTTCATTGCTGTGGATCTGGAAACCGTGAAGGAAAACTTTCAACGGTATGGAATGCTCGATGATCAGGTTTGCTTCCTGCAAGGCTGGTTCTCAGACACGCTGCCGCGTGCGCCAGTGGAACGGCTAGCTGTATTGCGCGTGGATGGCGATATGTATAGTT
>JBAVUB010000599.1:0-11084 GCA_049696575.1 Acidobacteriaceae bacterium
TGGAGAGAATAAACTGGCCAAAATACTTTGAGGGTATAAAGATGTAAGTAGTGTGTTATGTGATGTTATTACTTTGGATTTTCGGGTCCCCTCTTGACAAGTTTTCCACATTTGAGGATTTTGGGGATTTTGGGAAATTTTGGGCGGAAGGCGGCGGTTTGCTCGGGGGCGCACTTCTCAGGTGGTCGTGATGGAGGAGGGGAGAGCGGGCGCTTCGCGCAATCCCGGGTCTCAAAACCGAGCCCCGGGCCAGCCTTGCGTGGTGGTCCTTGCCGGTTCAGGCGCGCACGCCGGCGGTTGCTGCCCTCCAGGTTCGGGGGGCATGCCCAGGGCGGATCAGCGCAGGAATCTCGGCGGCAGGCAGCGGGGGCGCAAAGAAGAATCCCTGCATCACATCGCATTTCATACGCGCCAGGCACTCGGCCTGCTGCTGGCGCTCGACGCCCTCCGCGACCACCTCCAGTCCCAGGCTGTGGGCAAGGGAAAGAATGGCCTGGACCAGAGCGCTGGTCCCGTTCGGCTCGCACACCCGTTCGATGAACGACCGGTCGATCTTCAGCCTTTCGATGGGCAACTGATGGAGGTGCTGGAGCGAGGAATATCCGGTTCCGAAATCGTCGACGGAAAAATGGACGCCGATCTCGGCGAGCTCCCGCATCTGGCGCGCCAGGTCTTCAAGATTCCGCATGACGGTGGTTTCGGTCATCTCGATCTCGAGCGAGTCGGCCGCCACGCCGGTCTCCTTCACGGCCTGGCGCACCTGGCGTGAAAAATCCATGCGCATAAACTGCAGCGGCGAGACGTTGATGGCGATCCTCGGGACGGCCAGACCCCGGCTGGCCCATTCCTTGCTCTGGCGGCAGACCTCGCGCAGCACCCAGTTCCCCATGGGGACGATCAGGCCGCTCTCCTCGGCGATGGGGATGAAGCGCTCCGGGCTGACCATGCCGTATTTCGGATGATGGAGGCGCAGCAGCGCCTCGAGGCCGCAAATCTCTCCTTCTCGCCCGTATTCCGGCTGGTAGTAGAGTTCGAGGCCGCCTTCCTTGAGGGCGCGGCGCATGAACAACTCCAGCTCATTGGCCTCGGTGGTGGACTGGCTGATCTCCTGGGATACGAGCACGAAGTCGTTGCCGCCCGAGTGCTTCACGCGATACATGGCGGTGTCGGCGTTCTTCCACAACTCTCCGGCATCGGTACCGTGGTCGGGATAGAGCGCGATGCCAAAGCTGGCGGTGAGGTCGATGGGGTATTGATCGGCGACGAGGGGCTTGCGCAGCGCGGCGAGCAGATCGTCGACGATACGGGTCGCGTCTTCGGCGGAGACGAGGTCGCCGACCACGATGGTGAATTCCTCGCCGCCGGAGCGGGCGACGGTGTCTTCGGCGCGCAGGCGGCTCTTCAGGCGCTCAGCCACATGCTTGAGGCACAGATCGCCGACGGCGTGGCCGTAGGTATCGTTGATCTGCTTGAAGCGGTCGAGGTCCATGCACATGACGGCGGCCTTCTTGCCGCGGCGGGCGGCCGAGGCGAGGGCCTGCTCCATGCGGTCGAGCAGGAGCAGGCGATTGGGCAGGCCGGTGAGCATGTCGTGGTGGGCCTGATGGAGCAGGCGATGGTGGAGTTGCTGGCGCTCGGTGACGTCCTGGACCAGGGAGAAGCGCGCGCGTCTCCCCTCAAAGATGATGGTGTGCGAAGAAACCTCGACCTGGATCCGCCGGCCGTCGTGGAGAATGTGGGTCCAGGGCCCGGAGACGATGACCGGTTCGGTGTGGGGCGAGTTGGCAATCACCTGCTCCATGGCTTCGACTTCTTCGGGCGGACGAATGTCGCGCAGGGTCATGGCGCGGAACTGCCCGGCGGAGTAGCCGTAGCGGGCGACGGCCGAATCGTTGACGGCCAGGAACTGGAGGGTGTCGGTATCGAAAATCCACATGGGGTGGGGATTGTTTTCGAACAGGACGCGATACTCCTGGCTACGAGCGTCGGCTTGGCGCTTCTGTTCTTCGAGGAGGGTGAGAATCATGCCGAAGGCGACAAAATACTTGGGGACATTCCACATCTCGCCGATGATCTGGACCCTGGGGAGCACGGCGCCCATGAGGAGCGCGACGGGAAAGACGGCACCCCAGGCGGCGAGGCCAAAGGTGGCGACCAGGACGCCGGCGGTGGAGCGGCGGAATTCCTCCCAGTAGAGGAGGGCGTTGAGGAGGAAAATTTCGGAGAGGAGGGGATAAATGCTGTTGCCGGTTTGGCCCCTGAGGAGCAGGACGGCGAGCCATGCGGACTCCGCGATCAGAATCGCAGCGCCCCCGCGGCGGGCCATGATGGCGCGCGGGCCGCGTGGCTGCTGTCGCCCTTTTCCAAACCGGTAGACGACGGCCGCGTAGGAAAGCTGGACCACGGCGCCGAGGGAGACGAGGAGGGGGCGGGGCGGGTTCCACAGGGTGACCACAGTGATGTAAACCACCGGGGGAATACTGAGGGCCAGCGCGGGCGCGGTGAATCGCCAGCCTTCTTCCCAAACCAGGGTGGAGGAGAGGGCAAAGGCCGCGCCGCAGAGCAGGAGGCCGGCTTCGGCGGCGGCCAGCATGAGGTTCGCGCCCCGGGTTTCGGCCGGGGTGTAGAGCAGGAGCCCAAAGTGAATGAGGATGAAGAACCAGCCCAGCAGCCAGAAGCGCACCCGGACGGTGGACTGACGGCGGTAAATCGACCCAAAGAGGATGACCAGCAGGCCGATGATCAGAATGTCCAGAAGGATGTTCTGCATTGAAGCGGGTTTCTCTCCCGGCGCTGGTAAGTCTGGGGTGACCGCAGCGGAAAAACGATGCCGCCTGAGAGTACGACGGATACCCAGCGGGATCAATGACCTGATCTAAGCATACTCGGACTCTGCTGTAATGAGCCCGCGCGTGAGCTGGAAATCGCCCCCTGGCAGACTGTATCGGTCCGATTGGGCTGCTCCGTCCATGCGCCGCTTTTTAGGTCACCAGGGGCGTTCTGCCGCCCTGCTACCCTTCCCCCATGTCCCCGATTCCGGCGCGATCCCGCTCGTTGCGCGCGCACATCCTGCTGATCGCCGTCGTGGCGATCTGGGGATCCACGTTTGTCGTCGTCAAGGCCGCGCTGGCTGACGTCTCGCCGCTGCTCTTCAACTTGCTCCGGATGACGCTGGCGTTCGTCTGCCTCGCGCTCTTCTATCGCGGCCACTTCGGCCGGATGAATCGCCGCTCCCTGGTTGCGGGGGCTGTCGTTGGTTTCTGTCTTGCTATGGGCTATCAGTTTCAGACCGCCGGGCTGCGCCTGACCACGCCGTCCAAATCTGCCTTCATTACGGGAATGGTCGTGGTTCTGGTGCCGATGCTTTCGGCGATTCCGGGCCTGCGGCCGCGCGGCGCCCGCGTGCCCCACTGGAATGCGTGGCTCGGCGCGCTTGTGGCTTTCACGGGCATCGTGCTGCTTACCATTCCCGCGGGTGCGGGGCTCGACTTTCGCTCCATCGGGCTCGGGGACGTGCTGACTTTTGGCTGCGCCGTTGGATTCTCGCTGCATGTCCTGGCGCTGGCGCATCTGTCGCCGCGGGTTCCGTTTGAGCAGCTCGCCGTGCTCCAGGTCGGGTTCTGCGCCGCGTTCATGGCGGTCAGCCTGCCTCTGCTGGAGCATCCCTGGATGCGCCCTTCACTGCTGCATCCCTCGGCGCGCGTTGTCATCGCCCTGATCGTGACCGCGGTGCTGGCGACGGCCGCAGCGTTCACGGTGCAGTCGTGGGCGCAAAAATATTTGCCTGCCACGCACACCGCGCTCATTCTGGCTCTGGAGCCGGTGTTCGCCTGGCTGACTTCGTTTCTCTTCTATGGCGAACGGCTGGGCCGGCGCGGCGCTTCCGGCGCACTGCTGATCCTGGCGGGGATCGCTCTGACTGAGCTGATCCCTATGCCGATCCAGCCAAGCAGCCACGAAGGCGTGCCGCTCTCCGGCTAAGGCTTTCCTGCGTGTATAACCCCTGCGCGCCGATCTGCGTCTAAACGTTTCAGGGATCGCCGACCGCCGCGCACCAGCCGCCCCATCCCCGGGTTCTATACTGGAAAAGGGGAGACGCCTCCAGCGCCAAACCTTTCCATCACGAGGTACGATTCAGATGAAATCCCTTCTTGGGCGGATCCGCTACAACCGCCTGGCTTCGACCTTCACCATCCTCGCCACGGTGTCCGCCTGCATCCTCGTCGGCTCGATGGTTGCGCACAAGGTGCGCGGTCAGGAATCACAGGTCAACAGCTCCGATGCCGCGCCGCTCAAGGTTCCCGCCGCTCGTGAGCTCTCGACCGACTTTACGCGCATCGCGAAAGAAGTCGGTCCGGCCGTTGTGAACATCAACACCGAAATCCTGCCCAAACAGCAGCAGCAGAACCGGCGTCGCCGCTTCGTCCAGCCGTTCCCGCAGCAGCAGCAGCCGCCCGACGGCAATAACGGCGACGATGAGGATCAGGGTCCGCAGGGCAACGGCAACGGCCAGGGTCAGGGCAACGGTCAGGGTCAGGGCGGTCTCCAGGATTTCTTCAATCGCTTCTTCGGCCAGAATCCCGATCTGGGCGGGGGCGATGACGGGGAGGAACGCGAGTCCCTCGGGTCCGGCTTTATCGTCGATCCTCGCGGGTACATCATCACGAACAACCACGTGGTCGACAAAGCCGACCGGATCTTTGTGCGCCTTGCCACCGATCCTGAAGGCAACCAGGGCCGGCCCGCCAAGGTCATCGGCGTGGACAAGGCCACCGACATTGCGGTGCTCAAGATTCAGACCGATGCTCCGCTCCCCATCGTGAAAATGGGAAATTCCGACGGCGTTGAAGTGGGCGACTGGGTTCTGGCCATCGGCGAACCCTTCGGCCTCGCGAAAACCGTCACCGCCGGCATCATCTCCAGCAAAAACCGCACCGTCGAGCCGGGGACGTCCGGCGAGTTCCAGCACTTCCTGCAGACGGACGCGGCCATCAATCCCGGCAACTCCGGCGGCCCGCTCGTCGATATGGCCGGCGAGGTGATCGGCGTCAACACCGCGATCTATACGCAGTCCGCGGGCAACGAAGGCATCGGCTTCGCCATGCCCTCGGACACGATCGTCGATGTCTACAACCAGCTCATCTCCCCCGAGCACAAAGTCATCCGCGGCTCTATCGGCATTAGCTTCCAGCCCACTCTGTCCAGCGCGGTCAACCGCGTCTACGGATTTAAGACCGGGGTCATCATCAGCCAGATCGGGGCCGGTCAGCCCGCCGCGAAAGCGGGCCTGAAGACCGGCGACATCATCACCACCATTGACGGCCGTCCGGTGAAGGACGGCGACGATCTGGTCGCTATCATCTCGGTGAAAAAGCCGGGGACCACCGTCGACATCGGCTACCTCCGCAACGGCCAGCAGGCGCACGCCACGGTCACCATCGGCGATCGCGATAAGGTGATCGCGGCCATGAACGCCGCGGACGGGCAGGAAGGCGAGGGCAATGAGAACCAGCCCAACGGGAACGTCTCGCCGGCGAAACTCGGCATCACGGTGCAGGATCTGCCGCAGGGGGCTCCGGCCGGCCTCCACGGAGTCCTGATCGAATCTGTTAAACCCGGTTCGTTTGCCGATGAAATCGGCGTCGGCAACTTCCAGGGCTGGGTGGTCACCGCGGTCAACCGCCACCCCGTCCACAATGTTCAGGAATTCCAGACGTTCGTCGGAGCCCTTCATTCGGGCAACGATGTGGTGCTGGAGATTGTGGACCCCCAGCGCCCGAACGCCGGGAACGAGATGTTAGGTGGCACACTACCGTAACCGGCAATCCCACCATCCGCCCGGGCTCCCACCACAAAAGTCATGGGAGCCCCCGTGGTTTTTGTTGCATTTTCGGGGCTCCCCGACTAGTCTGCTGAAACGGATTGCCGATCTTGATTCCCTGAGGTTTTTTGGATGGTTCCGTTGAGGACCTGGCAAATTCTGGTTTTGGGCACGCTGCTGGCGGCCCCACCCGCGTTCGCAACGCGGACGCATCGGGCTGCGACGTCGGGGCACTCGCTGCACCATAAGGGGAAAAAGCACAAGTTCACGCCAGGGCAGCGGCAGATCGAGCCGGAGCGGGCCACGGAAATCCAGAATGCGCTGATCCGGGAGCACTACCTCAGCGCTCCGGCGTCGGGCCAGTGGGACGCGACCACGGAAGCGGCGATGCAGAAATACCAGGCGGATCACGGGTGGCAGACGAAGCTGACGCCGGACTCGCGGGCGCTGATTAAATTAGGACTGGGCCCGCACGACATCCCGGCTCCGGGCGCGGCGCCACCAGCCACTGGAACTTCCTCCGACGAAGCGTCGCACGCAGCGCCGGCCGGAACTCTCGCGGCGACCAACTCGACCCAGAACTAAAGACGCGGTCCGGGCCCGGCGCAGAGCGACGGCAAGAGAGCCAGGCTTTGGCCCGATGGCCCACCCATCGATCGGATGAGCTCTCGGCCATTGTTTCGGTCTATGGATGCTCGCGCAGCCAGGTGAGGGCGGTTTTCAGGTCAGGCACTTCGACCATGTGGATTCCCGAGGGACCCATCTGAGACGTGACGCGGTTAAACGCCAGGTTGGTGATCGCCGATCCGGACTTGATGGTGATGAAAGATTTGATGCCGATGCCGGCGAAGGCCTTGAAGACCTCTTTGGCAATCAGGTCCTGCACTTCCTGGGGATAGGTTCCGGTGGCTTTGGAGGAGTCCACCACCCAGGCGCGGGCTCCGCGAGCCTTGGCATAGGAGAGACCCTTCTTGAGGATGGCCTCGCGAAACTCCTCAACTTTGACGGTGTACTTGAGCCAGTGGTCGACAATCACCTTGCCCTCATCGTTCCACTCCATGACGAGAGCGCCCGGTATTTCGTGAATCTTCATAATCTCCTCCCGGGCCGGTCTTCGATCAGCCCGCATCCCCCCCTGGCTCGAAGAACCCACACTGCGCCCCCGAGCCTTGGGCTCGCTGCATTCATCGGCAAGGGGGGGGAGATCTTGAGACCCATCGGCCGACGGTCTTCCGGGATTCTCCGCGATGAGGTTGGGTTCAGGGTCGGAGTGGGGGGAGGCAGTGGGGCTTTTTCCCGGCAGGCTGTAGATTTGTGTTTCGATGCGAAGGCGATTGAGCGGCCAGCTGACGGGGGCCGGAGGAAAGGCCCCGCCTCCTGGCAACGGATTCGAGGGGATCGGCCATCCAAAAATGGCGCTACGGGGGAACTTAACGCGCGATGGGAAGTGAGGCGGGAGGGGTTTCAAAACAGGGCACCTCTGAGGGTGGGCTGGTTTGACCCGGGAGGAAACGGGGCGCTACACTTGAGTCACGCTGTTGCCGCAGAGCGTACTCTTCGGGGCGAATCGTATGGCGCACCCGCCAGCTCTGTTTCTGTGGATTGACCGGAAGCGAGCCCTTCATTTCCCGCATGATCGCGTGCGTGGATGATACGCGGCGGCAATACAGGGCAGGGAACCCGCACTCCCATCAGGAATTTCTAAACACAGAGAGGTTCAGTGCAACCGTTGATTCGCAGCACCAAACAGACCGCAGTTGGCCCGGAAACAAAAGAACTCTCGCTAACCGATCTGTGGCTGGTGATCCGCAAGCGGAGAGTGCTGCTGGTTTCGATGGCGGTGGGATTCGCAGTTCTGGCGGGAACGGCCGGGTTGGTGCGCGGGAAGCGGTACTCAGCGACGGGTGAGGTGCAGATTCAGCCAGGATCGGCGTCGGATCTGAAGGAGTCGATTTCGGCGGCGCTGAGCTCGGGGATGAGCAGCCTCGACGTAGTGATGGAGAGCGACAGCCGGATCCTGCAGAGCGACAAGCTGCTGCTGGCGGTGGCGCAGAAGCTGCGGCTTCCCGACGATCCTACGTTTGTGAATGGTGGCAATTCGCTGCTGAGTTTCTCCTGGCTGCGGCGGCGGTCCACGTCGCCGCTGCATGGAAACCTCGATGACCCGAATGTGCGCGACGCGGTGTTGAGGATTATGAGAAAACGTCTGAGCGTGACACGGGTGCCGCGCACGCAGATGATCACCATTTCCTATTCGAGTCCATCGCCGAAGCTATCGACCGAAGTGGTGAATGCGCTGGAGAATGAGTTTATCGAGAACAATTTCCTGACGCATTACAACAGCACGCAGCAGGTGAGCAAATGGCTGACGGGACAGATGGACGATCTGCGGACGATCGTACAGAATTCGCAGAACCGGATGGTGGATCTGCAGCGGAAGCTGGGAGTGCTGGCGCTGGATCCGGATCACAGTCTGGTGGTGACGGAGATCGGCAACCTGGAAAAGAATGCGACGGACGCGTCGGAACAGCGGGTGCTGGCGGAAGCCCGGTATCGCATCGTGCGGTCGCTGCCGCCGGATCAGATCCAGGATAGTCCGACGGCGATCGGCAGCGACGGCCCGCAGGGGCTGCTGTCCAGTTTGCGCTCGCAGCGCGCCTCCGCGGAGGCGGAACTGGCGAGACTGGAGCCCGTTTACGGGCCGAACTATCCGTCGGTTAAACAATTAAGAGCGCAGGCCGGCGCGCTGAACCGGGAGATCAGCGACCAGGAACAGCGGGTGATAGCGCAGGCGAATGACGCCTACAGCCTGTCCCAGGCCGCGGAAAGCAAGGCGCAGGCCATGCTCGGCGACAAGGTCCACGACCTGTACGGCCAGCGCGACGACCTGGTGCAATACATGCTGCTGAGCCAGGAATACGATTCGAACCGACGCATGTACGAGAGCATTGTTGCACGGCTGCGGGAAGCGACCGTGGACGCGGGGCTGGATGCGGCGGACATCAACATCGTGGATCTGGCTGCGATCCCGGTGGGTCCGTCGAGCATGTCTCCGACCGAACTCGGTCTGATCGGCCTGGTGTTCGGGACGTTCAGCGGGCTTACACTGGCGCTGTTCCTGGAGAAGATGGACACGCGATTGCGGGATGCGCATGAGATCCAGGAGATTCTGGGCCTGCCGTCGCTGGCGATGATCCCGCAGAGTCACTGGAAGACCAAAGGGTCGGATCTGGAATGGGTGGTGGGACCGGAACTGCTGAGGGATCCGCGATCGCCGTTTTCAGAGTCGTTCCGTGCGCTGCGCACCTCGATGCGCTTGTCGACGACGTCGCGTGAATCGAAGGTGATTGCGGTAACGAGCTGCCAGCCGGCGGAAGGGAAGTCGACGGTTTCAGTAAACATGGCGGCGGTGCTGGCGCAGGGGGGCAAGAAGGTTGCGCTGGTGGACACCGATATGCGGCGGCCGTCGGTGTATAAGCGGCTGCGACTGGAGGGGGGCAAGGGACTATCCGAGGTACTGACCGGATACTTCACGCTGGACGAAGTGACGCAGACCCATGAGACGCTGACGACGCTGGACGTGATTCCATCGGGGACGGTACCACCGCTGCCGGCAGACCTGCTGGCATCGGATCAGATGACGGAGGTGGTGCGCCAGCTGCGAGAGCGATACGACTACGTCATTTTCGATACGCCGCCGGTGTTGTCGGTGACGGATCCGGCGATCGTGGCGGCCCAGGCGGATGGCATGGTGCTGGTCATCCGGCAGGGTTATTGCACGCGTCGTATGTTGATCCGCGCCGCGGAAATTCTGGGCGAGCTCAATGTGAAGGTGTACGGCTTTGTTTTCAACGGAGTCGATGCCTCGCTGCCGGAGTATTACGGATACCTTGGCTATTACACATACGATTACAAGAATTAAGTTGCCAGGGCGGACGAGTGAGCGGGACGGGAGAAACGGGATGAGGGTTCGAGCGAGGGGCCGGATGGCGGGGATGGCGGTGCTGTGCTGGGGGCTGATGTTTGGCGCCGGCTCGGCCATTGGGCAGTTTGCCGGGCCGGCGGTGAGCTGGCCGGCGACGGGCGCCGGAGCTCCGGTGTCGGCGTTAAGGGCGCAGTACCGGGACGTGAAAATCATGCCGGGGGATGTGATCGCAATTGCGACCTACGGAGCGCCGGAATTGTCGACGACCACATCGACCAGCATTGACACACCAGCCTCGGCCAACGGGGGCGGGAGCGTGAATGGCATCAAGGTAGGAGCGCAGGGTGAGATTGTGCTGCCGTATCTGGGGGTGGTGAAGGTGGCGGGCATGACACCACCGGAAGCGGCGGTTTTTCTGGAGCGAGAGCTGAAGGACAAGGGGATTCTGGTCGATCCGCAGGTGACGGTGGCGCTGGTGGATTCACCGACGCGAGTGATTACGGTAGTGGGAGAAGTGCAGAAGCCGCAGCCAGTTCCGGCGTTCGGGCAGCTGCGATTGCTGGATGTGATATCGGCGTGTGGGGGATTCACTCCTCTGGCGAGCCACACGATCACGGTGCGGCGGCCGGGGGAGCCCAACCCGATCACGATACTGCTGAGCAGCGATCCGAAGAATACGGATGAGACGAATATTCCGCTGATGGCGGGGGACACGGTCATCGTGCCGAAAGTGGGCAGCGTGTTTGTGATCGGGCAGGTGAAGACGCCATCGGCCATTCCGCTGTCGAGCAACGAGCCGATTACGGTGATGCGAGCCATCGCGCTGGCGGGCGGGGTGAACTTCGGCGCAGCGCTGTCGAAGGTGGTGGTGATCCGGAGAACCCCGGATGACCAGCACGTTGAGATTCAGATGGATCTGAAGAAGGTGATGCACGGCAAGGAGAAGGACATCGCGCTGGCCTCCGACGATGTGCTGCTGGTTCCGACGAACGGTTTCAAGGCGGGCATGGCGGTCGGCGGCGCGGGTATTGTGGGAGGGACTGCCAGCGGTTTGGTTTATCGGATACCGTGATTCCCATGCTGTGCCGGGCAGTTGCTCTCGCAGCCACCCCGACTGTATCGCCTGTGGTCAAATGGTTGATTTGGAGAGCAGTGAAAGTTCCTGCCGTCTTCCAGTGAACTTCGGGATCGAATATAAGGCCGCCCATATGGCGAGGAGAATCGTCAGGTCCCTCACCTGGGTAAAGTATCCTCCCACCTCCTGTTCGGCCTGAAGAAAGATCCACAGCATCGATAACAGCAGCACCAGCTGGCCTTCGCTGTTCAGCAGGCGAGATA
>JBAVUB010000600.1:0-2042 GCA_049696575.1 Acidobacteriaceae bacterium
CCACCCGCGTCCCCGCGTAACCCAGCACCACAGCCGGCAGCAAAAACGCCAGCTTGGGCAGCCCCGGAATCAGGCACAACGCTCCCAGCACGCCACTGGCCACGTACAACGTCGTCCCTTTGCCCAGCAGCTGCGCTCCCAGCTCGGTCGTCAGTTGCCCGGACGACGAGGCCCTCGTCAGCACCATCCCGCCAGCCACCGAAACCAGCAGCGAGGGGATCATCGTCACCAGCCCGTCGCCCACGGTCAGAATCGTGTAGGTGCGTACCGCCTCGCCCAGATCGATGCCCTGCTGCAGCGTTCCAATCAGCAGGCCGGCGATGATGTTGATGGCCGTGATCAGAATCGTCGCCAGCGAGTCCCGCTGATTGAAGCGCGCCGCCCCGTCCATCGCCCCGTAGAACTCCGCCTCCTGCGCAATCGCCTGGCGCCGCTTCCTCGCTGTCGCTTCGTCGATCAGGCCGGCGTTCATGTCGGCATCAATGGCCATCTGCTTGCCCGGCAGCGCGTCGAGGGTGAAGCGAGCCGTCACCTCGGCGGTGCGCACCGCGCCGTGACTGACCACCAGAAACTGAATCGCGATGAGGGCCAGAAACAGCACGAAGCCCACCACGTAATTCCCGCCCACCACAAACTGCCCAAAGGCCTCGATTACCCGGCCCGCCGCCGCCGTCCCTTCGTTGCCGTGCAGCAAAATCCGGCGGCTCGAGGCGATGTTCAGCGACAGGCGGAAGAGGGTGAGCAGCAACAGCAGCGTGGGAAATACCGAGAAATCCACGGCGCGGCGGAGCTGCACCGCCGAGAGAAACACCAGGATCGAGGCCGCCATCGAACAGGCCAGCAGCATGTCCATGACGAAGGCCGGCACCGGCACCACCATCACAAACAAAACGCTGATCGCCGCCACCGGCAGCGCCGTGTTGCGCAGCATCTTCCCGGCGCCGCCTCCCCGCTGTCCGGTCGTCCCCAGGGTCATCGCTCCCGCGCTCATGGCCGCATCCTTGTCGTCCAGGTCCGCATCGGGTCCGCTCCGCTCCGTGCTTCATCCGTCTGCCGCAACGCTCCCCGTCCCGTCCTCATCGTGTCGCCCCTCCGTTGCTTCCGGCCGTCTTCTTCCCCCCAACCGTGGCCTCTACCCCCTCCCGCCGCACCCGCTCCTCCACCTCGCGCCGGTAAAGCCACGCCAGAATCGCCGCCACCGCCGCATACAGTTCGTAAGGAATCGCCGCGCCCTGCTCCACCTGCCGGTAGAGCGAGCGCGCCAGCGGCGGATTCTCGACAATCGGCACCCCCGCCCACTGCGCCTCTTCGCGAATCTGCGCCGCCAGCAGGTCTCTGCCCTTCGCCAACACCCGCGGCGGATCCATGGTCTCGAAATCGAAGCTCAACGCCACGGCGTAATGGGTCGGGTTGGTAACCACCACGGACGCGCGCGAGACATCCGTCTTCAGCTGACGCCGCCGCATCTGCCGGCGCAGTCCCCGAATGCGCGCCTTGATCTGCGGGCTTCCTTCCATCTCCCGGTATTCGTCCCTCAGATCCTGCTTCGACATGCGCAGCCGGTCTTCCCGGCTCCGCCACTCCATCACGTAGTCGACTCCCGCCCATCCCAGGAAAATCCACGCAGCATCGACCAGCAGGTTGTACATCTCCGCAAACAGATCCGGGTACTGCGCCGTGCTCAGGGGCGGCATCTCGGTCTGCGCCTCGATGGCCCGCGCCGCGAAAAAGCCCAGCGCCAGCACCGGCACCAGCGATTTCCCCAGGCGCACCAGGCCACGCAGAGAAAAAACATTCTTCACGTTCTCCGCCGGATTCAGCCTCTCCGGCTTGGGTTGGAGCGCCTCGAAGTTCAGCGACCACCCTCCGCCCTGCAGGACGCCGGTCGCCAACGCGCCGGCCAGCGAAGCCGCGAACATGATCGCCAGCGGCTTGAGCGCCTGCAGCAGAATCCCCCGGATTGCGACCGTCGTCTCCTGCGCCGTGGCCCGCTCCCAGAACCCCGGCTGCCCCAGGGCTAGACACGCGCGATACGCCTGGGC
>JBAVUB010000601.1:0-6314 GCA_049696575.1 Acidobacteriaceae bacterium
TGCGTTCGACCTATGAAGGGTTCGCTCCGCATCTGCGCACCGGGCAGCTGCTGGTGAGCGCAACCAAAGGCATCGAAGACGAGACCTGCCTGCGGATGACGGAGGTGATCGGCGCAGTGCTGGCGGCGCGAGGCATGGAACTGCCCTGCGGCGTGCTCAGCGGGCCGTCGTTCGCCCAGGAGGTGGCGGCGGGAGCGCCCACCGCGATCGCCATCGCTTCAGCCGATGCGAAACTGGCTGCCCGTATCCAGCGGGAGTTCTCCAGCGGTACGCTGCGCCTCTACACCAACGACGATGTCATCGGCGTGGAGCTGGGTGGATCGCTGAAGAACGTGATCGCCATCGCCGCAGGCATCGTGGCGGGGCTGGGACTGGGATTCAACAGCAACGCAGCGCTGATCACTCGCGGCATTGCTGAGATCACGCGCCTCGCTGTGGCGTGTGGGGGCCGGCGCGAGACCCTCGCAGGGCTTTCCGGGATGGGCGATCTGGTGCTCACCTGCACGGGGTCGCTTTCGCGGAACCGGACCGTGGGCGTGGGGCTGGGACAAGGACACAAACTCGACGACATTCTGACCGGGCTCGAAGGCAGAGTCGCGGAAGGCGTGCGCACTACATCCGCCGCGCTCGGACTCGCTCGCCGGCACAGAGTGGAAATGCCGATTGCCGAGCAAATGGAAGCGATTCTGATGCGCGGCAAGTCCCCGGAACGCGCCATTCAGGAGTTGATGCAGCGGCCCGGACGCGACGAGTAAGCCTCGCCCTGGTGCGCGTTACCACAGACTGGCCCGTATCAACCATTACGGTGGTAAGACCTTGTTAACCCGCTCGGATGCCGGTTTTACCACCTTCGGGTGAAGCAGGAAGAGCCCAGGCTTCGTAGACTGACGAAGAAAGGCTCGGCATGCAAACTGTTGGTTCTCGCGCGTCCTGGCAATCGACCGTGCCTGGGACGCGAATTCGCTGGCGTGTATTTGCCCGCTTTCTCGCGATCTTTGCCGCGACGACGACGATTACGGTCCTGGCGATGCTCGTTGCGCAGCGAACGCTGCGCCCGGTCGCAGCGGGCTGGGCGGTTGTGTTCATTGAACTGGCAGGAAGCGGGACCGCAGCTCTGTTGATGACCCTGTGGCTTCACCGCCGGATCCAGCGCCTCGTTGATGCAATCCAATCCGGTCTGCCCGCGCGCGAGCATGGAATTTCCGCCGACCCATCCGACGATCTCTTTGCCGAAGTGATTCCCACCTGGCGGCACGCTGTAAAGACCATGCAGGACCGGGGCCAGGAAAAGAACGAAGAAGCGCGTGGGCACTACGAGACGCTGAAAGAGCTGATGCGCATGGTCGCCAAAGCGGTGGACGAGCGCACTGCTTATCTGCGCGGGCACTCCGAGCGGGTGGCAGCTTACGCAGCCGCCATCGCATGGAAAATGGGTCTCAACGAGGAGCGCGTGGAGCGGATTCGCCTCGCGGCGCTGCTCCACGACATTGGCTGCCTGGGCATCGAAGACTACCTGGTGATGAAAACGACTCCGCTGACGCCGGAGGAGTTCGAAATTGTGAAGGCGCACACCGTAAAAGGCGCGGCGATTCTGCGGCCAATCACCATGCTCCAGGATCTCGTTCCCGGCGTCGAACTGCATCACGAATCGCTGGATGGCATGGGCTATCCCTACGGGCTCAAAGGCGATCAGATTCCGCTGATGGCCAGGATCGTTGCGGTTGCGGATTCATTTGACGCCATGACCACGCCGCGGCCCTATCAGGCGGCCATGAACGCCGATTATGTCCTCGACATCCTGTCGCGCCTCTCCGGTACGCGCTACGACCCCACCGTGGTCCGCGCGCTGGCCGAGCTGGTGACGACCGGCGCGCTCGAAGTGAAGAATGTGCGGACTCCGGTTTCGTTCCGCATGAGAAAACAGGTGGCTGAGCTGGTCTGAGCCCCTGCGGGACCCAACCACGCACGCGGCAGGTTCGCTACACTCGAAGAGGTGCGGTGAGGCCGCAGTTCTCATGATCCAGACGTTGTTCGGCAGCCTGAAGGAAGAGCAGGAGCCGGAAAAGAAAAACATTTTCGAGCGCATGCGCCAGGCGGTCACGCGCACCCGGGACAGTCTGGGTGAGCGCATCGACGGCGTTCTGGCGTTGACCCGCACCGTCGATGAGTCGGCGCTGGAAGGGCTGGAAATGAGCCTGATCGCGTCCGATATCGGCGTGACCACCTCTGCGGAAATTGCCGGCAACCTGCGCGAGCGAGCCAAACGGCAGCAGATTCGGGACGGCGCCGAGCTGAAGGATCTGTTGAAGGAACAGCTGCGGGCCATCCTGGACGAGAATGCCCAGCCTCCGGCTAAGGTCGTCACGCCTCCGGCCGTGATTATGATGGTTGGCGTCAACGGCACCGGCAAAACGACGACGAGCGGAAAGCTGGCCGCTTACTATCGGGCGCAGGGAAAAACCGCGCTGCTGTGCGCCGCGGATACGTTTCGCGCCGCGGCCATCGAGCAGCTGGAGATTTGGGGAGAACGCAGCGGCGTCGAGATGATCCGGACGAAGCAGGGAGGCGATCCTGCCGCGGTGCTCTACGACGCGCTGCAGGCGGCGAAAATGCGCCACATCGATGCGGTCATTGTGGACACGGCCGGCCGTCTGCACACCAAGACCGGCTTAATGGCGGAGCTGGACAAGATGCGTCGTACGGCGCAGCGCATCATTCCCGACGCACCGCACGAGGTTCTGCTGGTGCTCGACGCGACCACCGGACAGAACGGACTGCAGCAGGCGCGGCTGTTCACGGAGTCAGCCGGCGTGACCGGAATTGTTTTGACGAAACTGGATGGCACGGCGAAGGGCGGCATTGCCGTTGCCATCGCGCGCGAGATGAAGCTGCCGGTGCGCTTTGTGGGCATTGGAGAAGCGCTCGAAGATCTGCTTCCCTTCGACAGCGAGGCGTTTGTGAACTCGCTGCTGGAGAACTAGCTGCCATTCCGCAAGGGAAAGGGTGTTGTGCCGAAGGAAACGGAAGTTCTCGCGCCGGATGATGGATGGATGCAGCGAGCGCTCGAACTGGCGCAGCATTCCGTGGGCCTGGCTTCTCCGAACCCCGCCGTGGGATGCGTCCTGGTGAAGGACGGAATCGTGGTCGGCGTTGGTCGTCACGAATATGACAAGAAGGACCACGCGGAAATTGTTGCGCTGAAGACGGCCGGCGAAGCAGCGCGCGGCGCAACTGCTTACGTGACCCTTGAACCATGCTGCAACACCGGACGCACCGGGCCCTGTACCAACGCGCTGATCGAGGCCGGCGTGGCGCGCGTGGTTGCGGCCACCACGGATCCTAACCCCGCGGTCAGCGGCAGGGGACTGGAGCGGCTGCGTGCGGCGGGCATCGCGGTCACCAGCGGCGTGCTGGAACGCGAGGCGCGCACGCTCAACGATGGATTTGCGAAGCACATTCAGACCGGCCTGCCCTTTGTCACGCTGAAGGCCGGTGTTTCGTTCGATGGCAGAATCGCCCCTGCTCCGGGAAATGCTCGACGCGGCGCTCCGGTGTTTCTGACGGGCGAGAAAGCACGGGCTCAGGTGCAGGAGATGCGCCATGCCGCCGATGCGGTGATCACCGGGATCAATACCGTGCTGCAGGATGATCCGCATCTGACGGATCGCTCAGGGTTGCCGCGACGCCGTCCGCTGTTGCGCGTGGTGCTCGATTCAGGTCTGCGCACTCCGCTCGATTCGAAGCTGGTGCGTACGGCGCAGGATGATCTCCTGATTTTTTGCACCGTGGCCCCAACCCAGCGGCAGCGAACGCTGGAGGCACTGGGCGTTCGTGTGGAACGCGTGCCGTCGGTTGAGGCGGCCAGCGATCAGTTCGCCTCCGGAAGCAATGGAGGTCAGGCAGCCCGCCGAAGCGGCGTTTGTTTGAAGGCCGTGATGAAGCGGTTGGGAGAGATGGAGATACTCTCGGCAGTGCTGGAAGCGGGCGCGCAGTTGAATGCATCGGCCCTCAACGGCGGGCACGTGGATAAGATTACGCTGTTCTACGCTCCGGTTTTTCTGGGGCCGAACGCAGTTCCTTTGCTGCAGGAAGCGCTGATGATACCGTTGACGCCGATCCCCTCGGCGATTGCCTGCGTCGATCAGGATGTGCGCGTCGATGCTTACCTGCGCGATCCATGGGGAGAGAATTGAATCATGTTTACCGGAATCATTGAGGCAACGGGAACGATCGTGGGCCTGGAGCCTCGGAACGGAACGACCCGCATTGCGATTGCTGCTCCGGCATTTGCGAGCCGGCTGCGGATCGGCGACAGCATTGCGGTGAGTGGAACCTGTTTGACTGCCCTTGAAATTGAGCCTCCCATTTTTCACGCCGATTTGGCGGCGGAGACGCTGGCGCGGACCTCGCTCGGCTTGCTGAAGCCAGGCTCGGTCGTGAATCTGGAACTACCGACGGCCGCAGGCACGCCGCTGGGTGGACACATTGTGCAGGGTCATGTGGATGGATGCGGCGAACTAATTTCGTTCGATCCCGTAAATCCGGCGGCCGATCCGGAACTCACCGATTGGTGGCTGCGTGTCCGCGTTCCGGAAAATACTCGGTCGTTCATGGTTGAAAAAGGCTCTATTGCGATCGAGGGCATCAGCCTGACCATCGCCACCTGGGATGGCGAGATTGTTGGCGTGGCGATTCTTCCGCACACTCGGAGCGTGACGAATCTTCGGGTGCTGCAGACTGGCGATCCGTTGAATGTTGAAGCGGATGTGATGATCAAGCTGGCGCTTCAGCGTAAGCGGCCATCCTTTAATGTGACACTTGAATATCTGTTAGCTAACGGATACTAAAAACAGCTAAGTCGACGCCGACGAATCGCCGCTCGTCTGGCTGCGAATCCGGCGCAGGTAGTCGGCCAGGGTTTGACCGGCTCTGGGCGTGAACTGCTCGTCGAGACAATCGGCGTGCTGTACCCGGTCGACGCGGAAGGTGCGAAAGTCGATGCGGAGCTCGCACCAGGCGGCGAGCGTCCACGTGCCTCCCCAAAAATAGAGGGCCAGCGGATGGACCCGGCGAACGCTGGGCTGGCCGTCTTCGCGGCTGTAGGCCAGCAGCACGACTCGACGCTCCTGCGCGGCGGAGTGGAGCGCGTCCAGCTTGCGGCGCAGTTCCGGAGGCGCTTTGAATCCTGGTGCGTAAAGCAGAACGTCGTCGATCTTCTCGCGCAGTCCGGCGGGAAGAACGGCTTCAATCTTGCGCAGGGCGCGATTGGCGGCTTCAGTGAGCTCGGTGCCACCCCAGGCTTCCACCATGCGGGCGCCGAAGACCAGAGCAGCAATTTCTTCACGGTCAAACATAAGCGGCGGAATATCGAGGTCCCGGCGCAGCGTGTAGCCGACGCCGGCTTCCCCGGTGATGGGCATGCCGGAAAGCTGCAGATCCTGGACATCGCGGTAAATGGTGCGATGCGAGACCTGCAGCTTCTCGGCGAGGCTGCGTGCGGTTTGCAGGCGGCCGCCGCGGAGCAACTGCACAATGCGGAAGAGGCGGTCGGCGCGGCGCATACCGGCCATTCTAAGCGGCGGCGTGCAGGCCGACGCGGTTTCCTTCCGAGTCGTAAATCTGGGCGACCCAGCCGACGTTGGGGATGTGGTTCTTGGGCTCGACGATTTTGCCGCCGGCCTTTTCGACGCGGGCGAGCACCTGGTCGATGCGGCCGTCGCAGTTGAGGTAGATCACGGTGCCGTCGGCGCAGGGACGGTGACCTTCGCCGTGGGCGATGGCTCCGGAGACTCCCGGTCGCTCGTAGGGGAAGATGGCCAGGTTGGGCCATTCGCCGAGGTGGAGCAGAGGGCTCGAGAAGATGGCTTCGTAGAAGCGAACGGCGCGGGCGAAGTCGGCGGCGGGAATCTCGAACCAGGTGATGGTGGAGGTGACGGTTTGTTCGGCGGTGTGCATGGTTTCCTCTCGTTCAAAGAATTTGACTACGAGAGCAGCATGGCAAAGGCCTGCTGACAGCGTGGTGTCAGTAGTGATGCAGGGTGCAGGGTACAGGGTGCAGGGTACAGAACCCCCGACGAAGAGCTCGGGATGGGTACTTTTGGGGCCGACCTGGGACCCCCCTCCCCCCTGGGCATGGGGGTGTGGCAAGGTGCTGATTCCGCGGGCCTTGTGGCGGGGGTGTTTTGGACTGTGGCATCCTCCTGAAAACAAGCGGCTTGGCTAGGGGGTTTTGGTCGGTCGTCGCCTGGGTACTTTCGTGTTTGCCCCCGAGGTGGCGCGGATGTATTTGAAGGCACAGCGGAAACGGTCTTCGC
>JBAVUB010000602.1:0-7484 GCA_049696575.1 Acidobacteriaceae bacterium
CTCTCCACCAGCAGTTGCCGCACGATCCTCGCCCGGCTCGCGCCCAGCGCCGAACGCATGGCCAGCTCCCTCTCCCGCTCGCGCGCCCGCGCCAGCAGCAGGTTCGCCACATTGCCGCACGCAATCAGCAGCACCAGCACCACTGCGCCCAGTACCACCAGCAGCAGCGTGCGCGTGTCCCCCAGCAGCGCCCGCAGCTCGCTCTCCACATGCGCCGAGTTGTGCTTGGTATTCGTGTCCGGATACTGTTTCGCCAGCCGCGCCGCGATCGCCTTCATCTCCGCGTCCGCCTCCGCCACCGTCACGCCCGGCTTCAGACGCCCCATCACCGCCAGTGAATGGTTGCCGCGATTCGCCGTCGCCGCTTTCGGTGTTCCATCGTTGTCAACGGCCAGGGTCGTCCAGAAATCGTTCTCCGGCGCATTCACCGGAAACCGGAACCTCGCCGGCATCACCCCAACGATCGTGAACGCTTCGCCGCTCAGCTGCATCCTCCGCCCCACCACCCCAGGGTCCGATCCGAACCGCGACACCCACAGCGCATGGCTGATCAACACCACTCGCGTGCCCAGCTTCTCGTCCTCTGGACGGAACCCATGCCCCAGCTCCGGCATCGCTCCCAGCAACGGCAGCAGTTCCCAGCTCACCACCTCGCCGTCCAGATGCGCCGGCCGCTCCACGCCTGTCAGGGTCAGCGACGTGTCGTCATAGGACACCATGCGTTCGAAGCTGTGGTTCTGCGACCGCCAGTCGAAGAAATCCGGATAGCAAACTGCGCCGCTCACAGATGTTCCGCTCACTTCGCGCGATATCACCTCGACCAGCCGCTGCGGCTGCGCGTAGGGCAGCGGTCGCAGCATCACCGCATCCACAATGCTGAACACCGTCGTGTTCGCCCCGATCCCCAGAGCCAGCGTGATAATCACCACTGCGGCGAATCCCGGCGACTTCCGCATCTGCCGCAGCGCGTATGCCCCATCGCGCCGCAGATTCTCGAGGAGCGGCATTCCCTCCCGCATCCGCACCGTCTCCCGCACCTGCGTTACGCCGCCAAAATCCCGCATCGCTTTCCTCCGCGCCTCTTCTTGGCTCATTCCTCGCCGCCGGTGCTCTTCAGCCGCCATTTCCAGATGCGCCCGCATCTCATCGTCCAGCTCGCGGTCCAGCTTTTTCCGCCGAAACATTGCCGCAATTCGGCCTAAGAGTGTCTTCAGTCCGCTCACCCGCACCTCCCCTTCCGGCTTCCAGGTACGGCTACAGGCCACTGGCTGTTTTCAAAAACCGCGCCATCGTCGCCGCCACCCGCTCCCAGCTCTCCGTCTCCTTCTCGATCTGCGCCTTGCCGGGCTTCGTCAGCGCGTAATACCGAGCCCGCCGCCCGTTTTCACTCGTTCCCCAGTCCGCACGGATCCATCCCCGCTGCCGCAGCCGCAGCAGCGCCGGGTAAATCGTCCCCTGGTTCAGCCGCAGCGCCTGCTCGCTGATCTGCTCGATGCGCCGTGCGATGCCGTATCCATGCTGCGGTCCCATCGTCTCCAGCGTCTTCAGCATCATCAGGTCCAGCGTGCCCTGCAACACATCGCGCTTGTCCTCGCCCACATGCCCTCCTGTTGGATCTCTACAGATACTACCGTCTCCATTAGAATGTCAACAGGTAGCCGGATTCTTTTATCGAAAGATAGTGCAACCTCGGGACCCTAAAGCCCGTCTGACCGCGCCAAGTGGGAGTATCGTCGTCCCTGCCAGCACAGCGCATCCGGGCGCTTCGGTGCGTGTCGCCCGGGTGCTTCTGTTACTGGTAAATGAATCCTGCTTCCTGTAATCTTGTCCATGCCCAGCGTGGGTCGTCTGGAGGTGTAGTTCTTTGGCGGAAGTTCGCATTCAGGAAGGCGAACCGCTTGAAAATGCATTGCGCCGGTTTAAGCGCAAGGTTCAGCAGGAAGACATTATTAAGGAAGTTAAACGTCATTCCTTCTACCTCAAGCCCGGTGAAAAGCGACGCGTGAAGGAAGCGCTGGCGCGGAAGCGGAATCGTAAGAAGGCTCGTAAAGAGCAGGACTAATCACTGAGCCGGTCTGTTCAGGTCCCCAGACTCCGACAGATCTGAGCCTTTGCCGGCGCGATGCCGGCAGGGTGGAGGACCAACACTCACAAGCGCCCAGTTCGCGCTTCTGAGTTGCCAGGCCGGTTTTGTACCTTTTTTTTGATCGCCCATTCCCCACGAATTGGGCTTGTTTTGGTGTTGTTCTTCGCCGCAGGCTCAATGCGGCTGGGTAGCCTCGAGAGAGGGGCCCTCCAGGAATGTCCTTCCTGCCAGGCCCGCTGTCCTCGAACTGCCCCCAAGGGCCCCTTAACCAATTCGGGAGTACCACGTCGTTCGCAATCCGGCGTGTCGCAGCAAGCCGGTATTCGCATTTCTGGATGCCGGGCGATCCGGGCGCGCCGTTAGTTGGGGCGCTGTTAGAGCGGGTGCTTCGGGCAAAGGCGAGGGAAGCATGGAATTCGTCGACAAAATTCTCAAATGCGCCGACTGCGGGACCGATTTTGTCTTCACAGCCGGAGAACAACTCTTCTTCTTCGATAAACAGTTCAAGAACGATCCGAAACGTTGTAAGCAATGCAAGGCCAAACGCGCTTCCGGCTCCGGCTCCGCCCGCCCGGAGACGCGCACTGTCTGCTCGGAGTGCGGAACGGAAACCACCGTCCCCTTCAAGCCCACCCAGGGGCGTCCGGTTCTCTGCCGCAGTTGTTTCCAGCAGAAACGAACCCTAAGCCAGGCCAGCTAGCCCTCCGAACCACTCCCCCGGTTCGGTTCCGTTCGGCTCCCGCATCGTTCCCAATTGTTCAGAAGAGAATTGTGTGCCGCGCCCTGCCATAAGCGCCGATCTGCGCTCTGATCGCTGTTCCTGAACGCTATCCGCTATCCGCTGAACGCTGTCTTACCGCGCATCCGCCAGCTTGCGCGGCTTCTTCGCCGCCGCCTGCGCCACCCGCACTGCCGCCAGCTTGCTCTCTTTCCGCTTCTTATCCTCGTGCGCCACCAGCATCGCCTCGATCTGCCGCAGCAGATCCTGCGTGTTCATCGGCTTCACCAGCACCTTGTCGGTGTCCGAGGTCGTCACCCACTCCGCATCCTTCGGAGGATAAGCCGTCAGCATGGCCACCGCTGGCCGGTTGGCTGCTTTCTTGGCCGCCGCCGCCACTTCCTCGCCCGCCGTTTCACTCTCCATGCGCAGGTCGGTTATCACCATGTGGTATTCGTTCGCTTTGAGCCGCAGCTTCGCTTCCCGCCCTGAAGCCGCCGTCTCCACATCGAACCCGCTGATCTCCAGCACCGCCTTTAAAGTCAGCAAAATCGCAAGATCGTCATCGACAAGCAGAATGCGTCGTTTCATATCGAACTCCTGGGGTCCCGTATCGCTGGATCGTACACGAAAAAGATGATAAGAGCCTCAGAGACGCGCGCGTCCGGCTAGTGCCGGCCCCCTCCCGTCTCCGTTGATACACTGAGCAACGTGGCAGAATATCACGTCGAAAACTTTGGCTGCCGCGCCAGCCGCGCCGATGGCGAAGCCATTGCCGCCGGGCTGCGCCAAAACGGCCTCGCGCCCGCCGAAGCCCCTGCCTCAGCCCATGTTGTCATTGTAAATACCTGCAGTGTCACTGCGGAAGCCGACCGCCAGGCCCGCGCCTGGATCCGCCGCGTCCGCCGGCAGAACCCCGCCGCCCGCCTTATCGTTACCGGTTGCTATGCCCAGCGTGCCCCCCAGGAGCTCGCCGCCCTGCCCGAAGTCGACGCCGTCATCGGCAACAGCCACAAGTCGATGGTCGCCGACGTTGCCCTCAACTTCGCTGCCACGCGTGAAGAGATTGTCATCCCGACCGGAGCGCGCCTGCATTTGGCGCGCGTAGCGGAGGGACCTGCTTTTGTCCCCCTCTCTTCACTCGCTCCGAAAATCCTCCACGACGACGCCTTCGCGCATTCCGAGCTAGCTGCGCTCCCCTTCGCCTCGGACGCTCACCAAACACGCCCCAACCTCAAGGTCCAGGACGGATGCGGCAATCGGTGCTCCTTCTGCATCATCCCCACCACCCGCGGACCCTCGCGCTCCGTCTCCCTTGCGGTGTGTCTCGATAATGTGCGCCGCTTTGTTGATCGGGATGGCAAAGAACTGGTCTTGTCAGGAATCAACCTCGGCCGCTGGGGACGCGACCTTCAGCCCGCGCTGCGATTCGAAGACCTGGTCGCCGCGATCCTCCGCGAAACCGCGCTCCCCCGCCTCCGCCTCAGCTCCATCGAGCCCATGGACTGGTCCTCCGGCCTGCTGGCGCTGTATCGCGAATTCGCCACGCATTGCGAATCGAGCACATCCATTCGATCTGGCGACGACACCCTCCCTGCCACCGCATCGCTGAACGCTGTCCGCTATCCGCTATCCGCTGCTTTTCCGCGCCTCGCGCGCCACGCCCACCTCCCTCTCCAGTCCGGCTCCGACGCAATCCTCCGCCGCATGTACCGCCGCTATCGCCCCTGGCACTACGCCGAGCGCCTCGCCACGATTCGCGAGCTTCTCCCCGACGCCGCCATCGGCGCCGACGTTATGATTGGATTCCCCGGCGAGACCGACACGCTTTTCGACGAGAGCTACCGCTTCATCGCCGCGCAGCCCTTCACCTACCTGCACCTGTTTCCGTTCTCCGCGCGGCCCGGCACGCCCGCCTGGGAACTCCACCGCCAAAATCCCGTTCCCGCCCCCGACGTGCACGAACGCATGGCCGCCCTCCGCGACCTCATCGCAGAAAAGTCCCGCGCCTTCCGCGCCAGCTTCCTCGGCCGCACCCTCTCCGTCGTCACCATCGAGCCCGGTTCCGACCGAGCGACTACCGCCGCCGTCACTGATAACATCCTTAAGCTCACGTTGGATGAAGAAATCCCCGCCAATCGCCTCGTCTCTGCGCGCATCACCGCGCTCACCGCCGACGGTCTCCGCGGCAAGGTCGCTTCATGAGCGTCCCCGGCTGCGGACCACCCCGACAAAATCGCTGCTTATAATGGCTCGGTTCGGAGCGGGCCCGGCGCCGTCACCCCCCAATTCCACCGAGAGGGACCCCAGCATGAACCGGTTCATCCCTGCGTGCTTCTGCCTTGCTTTCGCCTGTACCGTTGCCGCCGGCCACGCCCAGCAGAAATACTTCACGGACTGGCCCGAAAATGCCGATCCGCAGGCCATCGGCGACCGCGTCGCCGCGCATTTCGTCACCAGCCCCCACATGACGCCGATCAATTACCCCGAAGTCTGCGTCTGGTACGGAGCCCTCCGCTACGCTGAGGCCACCGGCAACACTGACCTCGAAAAGCAGCTTCAGGATCGCTACCAGTCCCTGCTCGCCCCGCAGTTTGCCAGTCTCATTCCCGACCGCGAGCACGTCGACGGCGAAATCTTCGGCATCGTCCCGCTTCAAATCTCCATGGAGACCAAAGACGCCATCACCCAGCAAGCCGGCCTCCGCTTCGCCGACCGCCAGTGGAGCAAGCCGCTCCCCGATGGCCTCTCCGGCGAAACCCGCTTCTGGATCGATGACATGTACATGCTCACCATCCTGCAGCTGGAGGCGTATCGCGCCACCGGTGATCGCAAATACATCGACCGCGCCGCGAACGAGATGGTCGCGTACCTCCGCAAGCTGCAGCAGCCCAGCGGCCTCTTCTATCACGCACCCGATGTGCCCTTTTTCTGGGGACGCGGCAACGGCTGGGTCGCCGCCGGCATGACCGAAATGCTGCTCTCGCTCCCCGAGAACCATCCCCAGCGCGCCGAAATCCTCGCCGCATTTCGAAAAATGATGGGCGCATTGCGCGCCGATCAGAACCCCGACGGCATGTGGCGCCAGCTCATCGACCACTCCGAAGCCTGGGAAGAGACCTCCGCGACCGGCATGTTCACCTTCGCTGTGGTCGAAGGCGTTCGCCACGGATGGCTGCCCGAAGAGACCTTCGGCCCCACCGCGCGCAAAGGATGGATCGCGCTCGCCGGCTTCGTCGATCAGAACGCCGACGTTACCAATATCTGCGCCGGTACCAATAAAGAAAACGTCCTCGCGTACTACCTCGCGCGCCCGCGCCGCACCGGCGACTTCCACGGCCAGGCAACGGTCCTCTGGGTCACGCGCGCGCTGCTGGAGAAATAGCCGCCCGCACCCCGCTTAGACGAAAAACTTCTTCAGCGGCTCCCAGTAGTGCGAGTACCAGCCCGAACTCAGGCTGTCGTAGTCGCCGGCGGGGAACCCCGTGTGATCGAGGACCACCCGCGTGCCGCTGCCGCTCGGCCGGAATACGAACTTCGCCATGGAATACACGCCTGGATCCCAATGCGTGGGCCGCCACGCCTGCACGATACGCTGTCCCGAGACAATCTCGATCATGCGGCCGACAATGACCCCGCCAAACATCGAAAACGCCCCGCCCTCACGCGGGTCGATGGTCGCCGCCAGCCCGGAAAATGCCGCAAACTGTTTCGCATCGAGCAGCGCGTTTTCAATGCGCGCCGCGGATGCGGCCAGTTCCACCTCCTGGTGCAGCGCGGTGCGCGCGTCACCTGAGTCGGTCGGCTGGGGTTGTTGTTGGCCCTCGATGGCCGAGGTGAAGGCGAGGCCGCCAACCGCGGCCACGAGGCTTCCCGCAAACTGCCGGCGAGTGGGGCCCTGAGCGTTGCTGTGCATCGAAGATCTCCTTGGACGACCCAAAGCATCGGAAGCATGGCCTATAGCGCGAAGCGCAGTTGCTCCAACGGCGTCCCTACTGGATTGGCAATTGCAAGTCGGAATCAGGGCGGTCGTCGCTGGGCCTGCCTGCAAATTCGCGCTCCAGCCGGTCGTTCACCCCCGCCTGCGCAAACTCCGACGCTACCCGAATCCCATTCATCACGGCGCGGTCGTTCGACGATCCATGCCCGATGATGCACACGCCGCGCACGCCCAGCAGCGGTGCTCCGCCATACTCCGAAGGGTCCAACCTCCGCCGGAACGCATTGAATGCCTTCCGCGAGAGCAGCGCGCCCACCTGCGCCGTCACCGTCTGCGTCAGCGACGCCTTCAGCATCTCGCGCACCAGCCGGCTCAGGCCTTCTGAGGTTTTCAGCGCGACGTTGCCCACGAATCCATCGCAGACAATCACGTCACAGTTGCCGTTATAAATATCGCGGCCCTCGACGTTCCCGATGAAATTCACCGGCAGCTTGCGGACCAGCAGCGTCGCTTCGCGCGTGAGCTCGTTGCCCTTGCCCTCTTCCTCGCCGACGGACAGGATCCCCACCCGCGGACGCGGAATGCGCAGCACGCTGCGCGCGTATAGCTCGCCCATCACCGCGAATTGCTCCAGGTTTTGTGGCTTGCAGTCGACATTCGCGCCCACGTCGAGCAGCACGCACGGTGAGCCCGACAGCGTCGGCACCACGATCGCCAGCGCCGGCCGATCGACTCCCGGC
>JBAVUB010000603.1:0-4230 GCA_049696575.1 Acidobacteriaceae bacterium
AATCTGTCCACCCGAGATGCCCCCAGGAAAGCGCTGCATTACGTCCACAATGCGGATATGGATGGCCCCTGGTCTGCTGCCTTTCTTCCCCATCGTGTTTGCTCCCAATGTGTCCGGAATTGGGACATCATAGCAGCGCTACGAGAAACATTGCGCGCAGGCGGCGTTGCCGCAACTGGGTCGGGGCCCCCTGAAAACAAAAGCGCTAACCCATCCGGTAAACTACCCACGAGGGTCGCCATGCCGGAAATCCAGCGCCGCAAGACCGTTACCGTCAAAATCGGCAGCGGTTCGAGTCAGGTCAAAGTCGGCTCCGAGGCTCCCGTCGTCGTCCAGTCGATGACCAATACCGACACCGCCGACGCCGCCTCCACCATCCAGCAGGTTGCCGAGCTGGTCGAAGCCGGCTCGGAAATCGTCCGGGTCACGGTCAACAACGACGACGCCGCTCGAGCCCTGCCGCACATCGTCGAAGGCCTCGCCAAACGGGACATTAACGTCCCCATCATCGGCGACTTCCACTACAACGGCCACCTGCTGCTCAAAAAGTATCCGGCCTGCGCCCGGGCCCTGGCCAAGTACCGCATCAATCCTGGCAACGTCTCCATCGGCCGCAAAGACGACGACAATTTCCGCACCATGATCGAGTGCGCCGTCGAAAATCAGAAGCCGGTCCGCATCGGCGTCAACTGGGGCTCGCTCGACCAGGCCCTGCTGACCCGCATGATGGACGAAAATTCGAAGCGCCCCGATCCTCTGCCCGCACGGGACGTGATGCTCGAAGCCATGTGCCGCAGCGCCCTCGATTCCGCCGCCGCCGCCGAGCGCTACGGCCTCGGCCACGACCAGATCATCATCAGCGGCAAAGTTTCCGGGGTCCGCGACCTGATCGACGTCTACCAGATGCTCGCTGCACGCTGCGACTACCCGCTCCACCTCGGCCTGACCGAAGCCGGCATGGGGATGAAGGGGATCGTCGCCTCGACGGCCGGTCTCGCGCCGCTTCTTCTGGCCGGAATCGGCGACACGATCCGTGTTTCGCTGACGCCGAAACCTGGATCGAGCCGGACGGAGGAAGTTTTGGCCGCCCAGCAGATCCTGCAGTCGCTTGGCATCCGTAGTTTTGCTCCGCAGGTGACCGCCTGCCCGGGCTGCGGACGAACCACCAGCACATTTTTTCAGGAATTAGCGCAGCAGATCCAGGACTACCTCCGCACCAGTATGCCCGCCTGGAGAGCCCAGTATCCTGGCGTCGAAGAGCTGAAGCTGGCCGTGATGGGTTGTGTCGTCAACGGACCCGGCGAATCGAAGCACGCCAACATTGGCATCTCGCTGCCGGGCACGTTTGAGGAGCCGAAAGCTCCGGTCTACGTCGACGGCCGCCTCATGACTACGCTGCGGGGAGACACGATCGTCCAGGACTTCAAGAAAATCCTCGACGATTACGTTCGCGCAAGGTACGGCAGCCGGGAGTTGGAAACAACTGCGGTATAGCGCGAACGTAGCCTGCCCTGAGCGAGCCGCAGGCGAGTCGAATGGGTGCGCACCCGCTACGGAGCGAAGGAACACGAACTGGAAACAACGACCGTCTAACTCCGCAGCTTACTGATTCGGATTGGAACCAGTAGCTGCACCGGCTGGACTTGTCTGTCCGGCCGCAACCGATGGCTGATTCGCAACCAGCGGCAGCGGAATCTCCATCGTCCCAATCCGATCCGTATTGACGTCCCGCACAGCAACACGCAGCCACACCGCTGTGGTCGGCACTTCCAGCGTCTGCACCGCACGAAAGAACGGCACCTGCTGCCCGGATTTTTCGGCAGCCGAAGTCTGCGACCGAACCGCATTCTGCGCAATCCCATTCAGCAGCTTGCCGTCGCTGTTGTAAGCAGCCGCCGCAAACTCCAGCACCTGTCCACCCGCATGGGCCTCGGCGCTTTGATCGTGCACCAGGTAGTCGATCGAGTAGGACTGCAGCGGAATCGGCGGCGGCAGTTTCGCCGGCTTGTCCCTCTTACGAATCACGAAGTACGCCGGCTGCTCCACCAGGTTGGCCATCTGCTCCGGAGTCGCCTGCGCCACCGGTCCGGCATGGAACTGCGCACGAAAAACAATGTCATGGTCGATGGGAGCTCCGTGCTGCATGTAGGCATACATTGAATCGCCGGCCTTGTGCGCCACCACCTGGTCGGCCACCGCCATCGCCACTCGCTTCTCGTCGTTGGTCAGCGGAGCATCCGGATCTTCGGCGTAGTAATACCGCCTGTATTCCAGGTTGTACCCCTTATGGCTCGGAGTTACCCGGATGTGTCGCATCTTGCCATCCTCCCTGTAGTCGCTGGGAGAATAAGTGATCTCGTAGTAACTCGACCCATCTTCGGTCGCTCGCTGAATTGCGCCACTAATGTCGTTGGTGTTGTAGTACGCGTGTCCTCCCGTTGCATTGGCAATGTTGTCGGCAATCGGGTCGATCCCGCCCGCCGCCGCATCCGGCTTCAGTCCTGCAACGTCCACCGGATAAACGGAAACCTGCGCCGCATTCAGCGAGTCGATCGCCTCCCGCATCATCTTCGCGCTCCACGTATCTCCCAGCGTCGTTCCCGCACTGCCGTCGAATCCCTGCGCCTGCAGCGCCGAGCCCGCCCCCGCCGACATCGTGTTCCCCACCTGAGCCGCCTGAATCCCGAACATCGGCACGATCGCCGGAAACTGCGACGACATCCAGATCAGGTTCTTGCGTCCCGGCAGCCCTTCCAGATAGTGCCCAAGGAACGCCATGACTTCAAACGGCAAAATCGCATCGTCTTTGCCGAAATTCGCGCCGTTCAGAAAGGCGTTGGGAATATGACTTCCCTTGCGATGAACATCGAACGCATCGAGCAGCTTGTTCTTGTCCGTCGTGAACCCCTGCAGGAGCCGAAAATCCGACCCCAGCAGGAAGAGCGCGAACCGCGTCCCCGCGGGTTTCGAGGCCAGAAAAGTGGCGAGCTGTTTCCGCGCTCGAACCTGATCTCCCTGGTCCATCGAATCCTCAGGATCGAATTCCATATGGACCGCGTCATACACAATCACGTACAGCGGCCCGTTTTCCGGCGCCGTCGCCACGTTCACGTACGTGTCCGGCGGCATCGGTGGCAGTTTGGGCGCAACAAAGGGCTGCGAAGCATTGAAGTCGTACGCTTCGAATGTCCGAATGTCCTGCTGCTTGTTGTTTTCGAATACCGACAAATCCCTCTTCTTCAGCCCATGGACCGCATTGCCATGGGAATCCTTAACCACCACGTCGAGCACCACCCGCCGCACCGTAACCGGGATGGTGTAAGGCGACCTGCTCGAGCCGATGTTCGGCCGGCCTGCCCCGCCTCGCTGCGCATTGCTTTGCGGAATCCACATCAGCACAACCAGGCAGATGACCATCGACGGAGCCAGAGAACCGGCTCCGCGACGCAGAAAATTGCACATCACAGCACCTCATCCCATCAGGGGAGCTCTACTTCCATTGTAAGTCGGAGCTTGCCTTCGATCGAACCCCCTGCGTCTAAATACGAGGCGAACGCAGAAAAGTACGCAAGGTTTTCAATTCCCCGTTGCCAGCGGCAGCCAGAACGTGAACCGCGTCCCTTTGCCCGCCTGGCTGGCTAGCTCGATGCCGCCGCCATGCGCCTCCAGAATCGCCTTCACAATTGCCAGTCCCATGCCTGTTCCCGCCGCATGGCCGCGCTGCTTCCTGCCCCGAAAGAATTTGTCGAACACGAACGGCTGCTCTCCTGGCTCGATGCCCGGTCCTCGATCGGCGACTGTCACCAGCAGCCGATAATTGTCCTTCGCCGCGCTCACCGCGATCGGCGATCCCGGCGGCGAATATTTCACCGCGTTTTCGATCAGATGCCGCAGCACGCGATGCACCAGCTCCCGATCCATCGGCGCTCGCGACAGCTCGTCCCCCACCGTCACCTCCACTGCGCGATCCCGAAGCAGCGGCCGCATCTCCTCCAGCGTCGTCTCGATCAGTTCGCGAACGTCCTGCGGTCGTGTGTGGACCTGTACGGTCGCCGCATCCAGCTGCGCCATCTCCACCGCCTGCCCGATCAGCCGATCCAGCCGCGCGCTTTCCTCATCCACCACCGCGGCCAGATCCGCCCGCTCCGCCTGCGGCAGATCGGGCTGGCTCACCATCGTCGTCGCCGCCGCTCGAATCGCCGTCAGCGGCGTGCGCAAATCGTGCGTTAC
>JBAVUB010000604.1:0-1955 GCA_049696575.1 Acidobacteriaceae bacterium
CTGGGGTATCGAGCGGAAGGAAAAGCTGCTGGCGATCGAGAAAGCGACAGCCGATCGCCGGAGATAGCCGACACGAGAGCTCAACACCGGGGAAAAGTGCGGGCCGCAGTGGCTCCCGCTGGAAAGACGAGAGTTACTTCCAACCCCAATCACTCGCAATCAGTTCAGATCATCGCCAATCACAACGGTGACCGGGGGATTGGTGGTGAGCTGGGCGTCCATGATGAGCGCGGTGCGTACCTGACCGGCCACGAAGGTGATGGGTGAGCTGGAATAGGGCGTGGTGATGACGCCGGTGGGCGTGACGACGATCGTGTACTGACCGGCCATCACGTTCGCGTACCCTTCCACCGCTCCCGGAGCGACATTGCTGAAGAGCGGCTTGGAACCGGCCAGCGTATTGCCATTCGGCACCAGATAAATGTCGACCGCGCCGGCGTTCACCGCCTGCTGCAGGAACCGGATCGAGAAATATCCCGTGGGCGGCGCGATCGCCTGGTCGGTGAGGATGGTCGCGGTATAGCCCGAGGTCGAATCGGTGATGAAGACGGAGTGCTGCTGCGAGACGAGAAAGTCTCCGAGGGCCGACGCCGTCGCCTTGCTGGTGCCGGTTGGGTAGACGTAGGCGGTCGCGTCTTCCGGTGGCAAAAAAGCGTAGTTGGTAAAGGTGGCTGCGCCGATGTTGGCGGCGATGGTGGTGGTGCCGACTTTTACATCGACCGCGGGCGCGTTGTAGGAAGCGTCGATGACCCGCACTTCGGTTTGCGAGGGAGTGGAATTCTCGACACTCTGGCAGCCGAGCAGGGGCAACAACGCCGCGGCCGCTGTCGCGCCGGCGCGTATCCAGAAGCGCTTTCGATCGAAGCCTGCCATACCTGGAAATTGCCGCCCAAAATGGATGGAGATCGCCTCTATGTTAATGTGGCGCGCTGGCCATGGAGAAGGAATCCACGGGTGAGAGCCTGCCACAAATGGGTCAGGGAGGGCGGACGTTGGGGCGAAAGTCGGCTGACCAAAGTACCCACGGGGTAATGGTCAGGGGCCGGATCGTCTGCGCGTCCGGAGCAGCCAGGATGTTGCAAGTCCTGGCTGTGATAGAATGGCTCTGTGGGAAGGAAGAAGCGGCCCGACCAGACCACGAAAGTCGAAATCCACCGCCTCGGAGGAAAGAGAAAAGGGGCGCTGCTCAAGGAGCAGGTCCGATTCGAGGACGGCGATGTCGTCGCTTACAGTCTCGCGTACATCAATCTGAAGCGATGTTCGGTCGACAATGGGCGTGTGCTCGGATAGGACAACAGCCACGATTACCACCACAGACACAGCATGGGGAAGACAGAGGCCTTTCGGTTCACGACGTATGCCGCACTGGTAGAGCGATTCATCGCCGAGGTGCACGAACTCTGGAGGATCGAAGATGAAGAAGACTAAAGCCAGCGTCAGGACCGGTACAGCGAACGAGTTTTTCGGCCGCGTCCGGGAGCACGCGGCGAGGCTGGATCGCGGGGAGGGTTTTCCCGCTGAGATCACCATTACCTTTGAGGATCCTGAGGAGCTTCTGAACGTGCTGACCGCTGAGCGGGTTCGCCTGCTGCGGCGCGCCAAGGCCGGCTCGCTGCCCATCTCGGCTTTGGCCTCGGGCCTTCGCCGGGATATCCGAGCCGTCAGCCGCGATGTGGTTCTTTTGGAGAAGGCAGGCCTGCTGCGCACCTGTTACCGGCCGAACCCTGGACATGGCAGGATCAAGCTGGTGGAACCGGTCGCACGGGAATACCGGCTGACGGCGAGTCTGTAAGTTTCGTTCACCCAGGACCCTGGTGGCTCTGTTGAGCCGGTCAAGGATTCTGAACCGGAACCGGCTCTGCTGCGTATACTGCTCACCTATGTTCACCGCCAAATTAAAGATTGCTCTGCCCGTTGTCCTTGCCCTGGCTACCACCGGGTTCGCCCAAAATCCT
>JBAVUB010000605.1:0-32157 GCA_049696575.1 Acidobacteriaceae bacterium
GTGGGCGTGGACAACATCGACGCCGAAGCAGCTACCCGCCGCGGTATCGTCGTCATGAACACACCCGGCGCCAACGCGATCGCTGTCGCCGAGCTGGCGCTGGGCCTGATGATCGCGCTCGCCCGTCAGTTGCCGCGCGCTGACTCCACCATGCATGCGGGCAAATGGGAGAAGAAATCCCTGCAGGGATCGGAACTCCGCGACAAGAAGCTCGGCATTCTCGGCCTGGGCCGCATCGGCCTCGAAGTCGCGCGGCGGGCCCGCAACTTTGGCATGGAACTGCTCGGGCACGACCCCTTTGTCTCCGCCTCCATCGCCCGCGAGAACGCTATTCGGCTCGTCTCCGCCGAGGAGCTCTTCTCTCTCTCCGACTACCTCACGCTCCATGTCGGCCTCACACCGCAGACCACGGGCATCATCAATGCCGCGAGCCTCGCCACGATGAAGAAAGGGGTGCGCATCCTCAATTGCGCGCGGGGCGAGCTGATCGTGGAGAACGACCTGGCGGAAGCGCTCAAGGGCGGCCATGTGGCGGGAGCGGCTCTCGACGTCTTCCATGAAGAGCCGCCGAAGAATTCCCCCTTCGCCGCGCTCGACAATGTGATTCTTACGCCGCACATCGCCGGTTCGACCGCCGAAGCGCAGGAAGCTGTTGGAGTGCAGATCGCGGTCCAGGTCCGTGAGTATCTTAAGTCGGGCGTGGCGCAAAACGCTGTTAACCTTCCCTCGCTCAGCCACGAGGAGTATGAGGAGATCGCGCCGTGGATGACCCTGGCCGAGCGGCTCGGCACGTTCCTCGCCCAAATTCCCCGTGGGAGCATCGACAGCATTCAGGTGGCTTACCATGGCCGCCTCGCTGAGCTGAAGACCGAGCTGATCCGCAACTGCGCCATTGCGGGCGTTCTGGGCCATCTCGAGCAGGTCAACCGCATTAACGCCGCTTCCGTCGCCGCGGAGCGCGGCATTCGGTTGCACGAGGAGAAAAAGGAAGCGCCTTTCGGGGGAGCCGGCAGCGTCCTGCAGTTGTCCCTGCATACCAACGAAGCCAGCATCTCCGCCAGCGGCGCCGTGTTGCATGGCGACTCGCCTCGGCTGCTGCACCTTGACGGCATCGACATTGAGGCCCCGCTCCAGGGGACGCTGCTCACCATTCGCAACAAAGACGTGCCTGGAGTGATTGGGCGCGTCGGCACCATTCTCGGCGAGCATCAGGTGAACATTGCGAACTTCGCCCTGGGGCGTTCCAATGGCCACGACGCCACACCCGCGATGGCGCTGGCTGTCGTTCAGGTCGACGGCGAGGTTACTGACGCCGTGCTGCGGGAGCTGCGTGCTGTGCCGGCTATTGTCGGCGTGCGGCTGGTTACGCTATGAGCTAACCCGGGATTCACGGCTGAGGATCGCTGCCCCTTTCAGTGCTTCACCCAGCCGTGCATTCCCGCCTCAAAGCTGCGCCTGTCGAGCCGCGGCAAGTCCAGCGCCACCGGATGCGGGAAGAGCGGGTAATGCCGCGCCGCGATCAGCAGCTCCGGCACGCACCACACATCTTCTTCCGAGGTCATCCAGCCCTGCTTGTCGAGCCGCGCAAGGTTGACCGCCCTTGAGTACGCGCGCAGTGTCCGTTCTCGGCGCAGGTTGTAGTAGTGCTCGAAGTAGCTGAGGGCGAGCTCGCGCAGTGTGCGGTAGATGGGCGCCCGAAACCGCAGTCCCGCGAAATTGGATTTGGCGATCCCTCCCCACAGGCCGTGTTGCCGATAGAGCGCCACCACATGGTCGTCGTCGCGGACGCCCTCCAAATCCATTAGCAGCGGTGGGTGCCCCTGGACGCGCAACGCAGCAGCGGCCACAAGCGCCCCCTCGAGGCAATGGCCTTTGCGCTCTCGCAGCACGCGCAGCGGAGACCACGCCGTGTTCGCGTACTGATAGGTCAGCTCGTCGATGAACTTCTGGATTTGTGCCGGTGTCTTCAAGCCGCGCAGGATCCGCAGATCCTGCGTCGACAGGCCGAAGGATTCCTGTGCAATTCGGCGAGACTGGTTTGACGCCTTCCTTCGCTCTAAACCCAAGGCCGGGACTCCGTTGAAATTGGGGCGATTATACCGAGGGCTTTTGAACTTCGACGCCGGGACGAATCGGGTGTGATGGGTTTCGGCTTTGAGCCGGGGTTCACGGTCGTGACCCGCTAAAATGAAAAGAGCATCAAACCCCAGAGGGACACGCTTCGTGCCGCTTTACGAATACCGCTGCAAAGATTGTGGTCACCAGTTCGAGAAAATCCAGAGCTTCAGCGCTCCGGACGAGAAAGAATGCCCCGTGTGCCATGGTCCGGTAGAGCGGCTCATCTCCGCTTCGGCTCTGCAGTTCAAGGGCTCGGGATGGTATGCGACGGACTACGCCGCGAAGCCGAAGGCCGGCCCGATGAAAGCCTCCGCTGACGGCGACGGCAAATCTTCTGACAAGAAGTCTGCAGATAAGCCTGCGAGCACCTCATCCGACAGCGGCAGTTCCTCGTCGAGCCCGACACCCCCGGCAACGAAGAGCGAATAGGCCGTCTCTCGAGCTGCCTCAATTTCAAAACTCAAACTGGCGATCACTGTTCTTCGAGCTGCAGCGACAATTCTTCCCACTCGCTGTTGAGGGAGGCCTGCTGCTCGCGCAGGACCGCCAGCACTTCGGAAAGGCGCTGCGTTTCCTCTGCGCTCACGTAGACGCCGAGGGCCTGTTCTGTCTCTGCCACCCAGCCTTCCACCCGGGGAATCTCCGCCTCGACCGCGGTCAGCCGCTCCTGGATCTGGCGGAGCTTGATGGGGTTTACTCGTCGCACCTTCTCAAGAGCTGCAGGCTCCGGCGCCGCGGTCGCCACAGCTTGCACGACTGGCTCGGCAGCCACCGTTGTCGCAGCAGCGAGCGCAGCTGAGCCGCCCTCCTTGCGCCACAGATAATCTTCGTAGTTGCCGGGATACACGTTCAGCCGCGACCCCCGCGACGGATCCACGACGTTGCGCTCAATTTCGAAGACCTTTTGCCCCAGCCCGTCGATAAAGTAGCGGTCGTGCGAGACAAAGATGACGGTCCCGTTAAACTTCCCGATTGCCTCGAGCAGCACGTCTTTCGCACGGAGGTCCAGGTGGTTGGTCGGCTCATCCAGCAGCAGGAAGTTCGCCGGGCTCACGAGAATCCGCGCGAGCGCGTAACGATTGCGTTCCCCGCCCGAGAGCACGCCCAGCGGTTTGAAAACGTCATCGCCGGGAAACAGAAAACATCCCAGCAGACTGCGCAGATCTTTTTCGGCAACCTTCGGAGCCGCTCGGCCCATGTCGTCGAGCATGCGCGCCGCGGGATCGAGCACTTTGTACTGATCCTGCGCGAAGTACTCCGCCACCACATTGTGCCCCAGCTTCAGCGTGCCCGTGGTTGGCGCCTCCTGGCCGGAGAGCAGCCGGATCAGCGTCGACTTCCCCGCTCCATTCACGCCCACCAGGGCGATCCGGTCCCCGCGGTCGATGGTGAAGCTCACGTTTTCGAGAACGCGCTTTTCCCCGTACTGCATCGAGAGCCCGGCCACTTCGACCACGATTCGCCCCGAGGGTGGCGGCTGCGGAAAGGAGAAGTGCGGCGCCGGTTCTTCCAGCGGAATCTCGATGCGCTCGATCTTGTCCAGCTCCTTGATACGGCTCTGCACCTGCTTCGCCTTGGTCGCCTGATACCGGAAGCGGCTGATAAACGCCTCGAGATGCTCTATGTGTTCGCGTTGGTTCCTGTACGCCGACTCCAGCTGCGCGCGCCGCTCCGCTTTCTGCTGTAGGTATTTTTCGTAGTTGCCGTGGTAGACGTGCAGCGCCTTATTCCAGATTTCGATGATCTTGTTGACGGTCACATCGAGAAAGTAGCGGTCGTGCGAAATCAGGATGTAACCGTTGGGCCACGTGCTGAGGTAGTTCTCGAGCCAGTTGCGCGTCTCCAGATCGAGGTGGTTGGTCGGCTCGTCGAGCAGCAGCAGGTCTGGCTTTTCCAGCAGCAACTTTGCCAGCGCGATGCGCATCTGCCAGCCGCCGGAGAACTCCTCGGTCCGCCGGGTCCAGTCTTCTTTGACAAAACCCAAGCCTGTGAGCACGCCGCCCACCTGGGCATCCAGCGCGTAGACATCGTGGTGTCGCAGCCGCCCCTCGACATGGGAGTACCGATCCGCAGTCGCTGCGTACTCCGCGCTCGCCGGATCCAGCTCGGAAAGCGCGTGCGCCAGCGTCTCAAATTCCTTCTCCATCGCGCGCAACTCGTCGAAGACGGTCAGGCATTCCTCAAACACCGTCCTGCCCGACAGCGTCAGGCCATCCTGCGGAAGATAGCCGAAGCTCATCCCCTTCATGCGCTGCATGGTGCCGTAGTCGAGCGACTCCATCCCGCCCAGCACCTTCATCAGCGTGGATTTGCCGGCGCCGTTCGCTCCCACCAGCGCGGTCTTCTCCGTGGGAGTGATGAGCCAGTCGGCATTTTCGAAAAGGAGCCGCGGGCCGAAACGCTTGCCCGCGCCGGAGAGCTGCAGCATACCTCCATTTTATCGAAGCAGCTTTGACGCTCACTCGGCCTTGACAGGCCGCATCGCGTTACTCACGCACAGCGCGAAACCCAAAAATGGCCAGCAAAATCGATTTTTCGGTTGCTCTTTGCCGGAGGGGCGACTAAATTTAGTTCGCCGCGCCAACAATTCACTTGAACGTCCTCTTACCCAACCCGCAGTACCTCAGGAATGATCTTCATGAAGAAGCAGTCAGCAGTCGCTAAGAAATCCGCCTCCAATGCTGCGCCAGCCTATAAGAATCCGAGCCTGCCTTCGGCGCGCCGCGTTAAAGATCTGCTCTCGCGCATGACGCTTGAAGAGAAGGCTGCGCAGATGATGTGCGTCTGGCAGGAGAAAGCCCAGAAACTCGTGGACGAGAAAGGCGACTTCGACGAGGCCAAAGCGAAGAAAGCTTTCCGCGATCGCCGCGGTATCGGCCAGGTCGGGCGCCCCAGCGACGCGGGCGGCGGCAAGACGGCGCGAGGCATGGCGGAGCTGACCAACGCTATTCAGAAATTCTTCCTTGCGAACAGCCGCCTCGGCATTCCTGTCATGTTTCACGAGGAATGCCTCCACGGCCACGCTGCCCCCGATGGCACCAGCTTCCCCCAGCCCATCGCCCTGGGCGCGACCTTCAATCCCGAGTTGGTCGAATCCCTCTTTACCATGACGGCTCTCGAAGCTCGGCTGCGCGGCGCTCACCATGCCCTCACACCGGTGGTCGATGTCGCCCGCGAACCGCGCTGGGGCCGCGTGGAAGAAACCTACGGCGAAGATCCGTACCTGGTTTCGCGTCTTGGCATTGCCGCTGTCCACGGATTCCAGGGAGACCGCAATTTCCGGGATAAGCGCCACATCCTCGCCACGCTCAAACATTTCGTCGGTCACGGCCAGCCGGAATCCGGCATGAACTGCGCCCCCGCCAACGTCTCCCTGCGCGTGCTGCGCGAAACCTTCTTCTACACCTTCAAAGAAGCTCTGCGGGAAGCCGGCGCCGTCACCATCATGGCTTCTTACAACGAAATTGACGGCGTCCCCTCGCACGCGAACAAGTGGCTGCTTCGCGACGTGCTTCGCAAGGAGATGGGCTTCAAAGGATTCGTCGTCTCCGACTACTACGCCATCTGGGAGCTCGGCTACCGCCCCGACACCCACGGCCACTTCGTCGCGAAGGACAAAAAGGAATCCTGCGCGCTTGCGGTCAACGCCGGCGTCAACATCGAGCTACCCGACCCCGACTGCTACCTGTATCTGATCGAGTTGGTCAAGAAAGGGGTCCTCAAGGAATCGCAGCTCGACGAACTCGTCGCTCCGATGCTCTTCTGGAAATTTGAGATGGGCCTCTTCGACGATCCGTATGTCGACCCTAAACAGGCGGAACGCGTTGTCGGCTCCAAACCGCATCGCGAGCTGGCCCTCACAGCGGCGCACGAGGCGATCACGCTACTGAAGAATGACAACCATCTTGCACCGCTGAACCTCGACAACATCAAAACCATCGCCGTCATCGGTCCCAATGCCGATCGCGGCCTGCTGGGCGGTTACAGCGGCGTGCCCAAGCACAACGTCACTGTGCTCGACGGAATTAAGAAAAGGGTCGGCAAGCGCGCGAAAGTTCTTTACAGCGAGGGCTGCAAAATCACCATCGGCGGCTCCTGGAACGAGGACAAAGTCGTCCCCAGCGATCCCGAGGAAGACCGCCGCCAAATTGCCGAAGCCGTCAAAGTCGCAGAGCGAGCCGACGTCATCGTCCTGGCCATCGGCGGTAACGAGCAAACTTCCCGCGAAGCGTGGAACCTGCAGCACATGGGCGATCGCACCAGCCTCGACCTCATCGGTCGTCAGGATGAGCTCGTTGAAGCCATCGCTGCTCTCGGCAAGCCAGTCATCGCCTTGCTGTTCAACGGCCGTCCGCTCTCCATCAACCATCTCCTCTTGCACGTGCCTGTCATCTACGAATGTTGGTACCTCGGCCAGGAAACCGGCCACGCCGTGGCGGACGTTCTCTTTGGTGACTACAACCCCGGCGGCAAGCTGCCCATTTCGTTCCCACGTTCTGCGGGCCATCTGCCGGTCTTCTATAACTACAAGCCCTCGGCGCGTCGCGGCTATCTCTTTGGCGATGTCACGCCGCTCTTCGCCTTCGGCTACGGTCTCAGCTACACAACGTTTGCGATCAAAAACCCGCGGCTCACAAAGAAGAAGATCAACACCAGGGGCTCAACCCAGGTCCTGGTCGACGTTACCAACACCGGTCAGCGCGAAGGCACCGAAGTCGTGCAGCTCTACATTCGCGACCTGGTCAGCTCGGTCACCCGGCCCATCAAGGAGCTGAAGGGCTTCCGCAAAGTCCATCTCAAACCGGGTGAAACCACGATTGTGGCTCTCGACATCACGCCGGATCTGCTTTCCTTCTTCGACATCAACATGAAATTCGTCGTCGAACCTGGAGACTTTGCAATCATGATCGGCAACTCCTCGCGGGATGCCGATCTCTCGAAGCTCATTCTGCAGGTGACGAAGTAGCTTCAGAAAGACGAGGGCGGCTATGATCCAGAAACTTTCATTCAAAGAGAAGTTTGGCTACGGCCTTGGCGATATGGCCGCCAACTTCATCTTCCAGGCGTTGCTCGCCCTGCAGCTTTTCTACTACACCGATGTCTTCGGCCTCACCCCCAGGCAGGCTGGCAATCTCTTCCTCGTCGTCGGCCTCATCGCTGCGTTCTTTAATCCCGTCATGGGGATCATTGCCGACCGCACCAACACCCGCTGGGGCAAGTTCCGTCCGTGGCTGCTCTGGACCGCCGTCCCTTTCGGCATCATGGGCATCCTCACCTTCACAACCCCCAGCCTCAGCACGACCGGCAAGCTCATTTACGCATGGGTCACGTATCTGCTGCTGCGGCTTATCTACGCTGCTAACAATGTTCCGTACGCCACGCTCAACGGGGTTCTCACCGGCGATCCCGACGAGCGCACCAGCATCGCCTCCTACCGGCAAATCTTCGCCAACTCCGCAGGTTTCATCGTGCAGAGCCTCGCCATTCCCATGGTCGCATTTTTCGGGCGTGGCAATGACGCCCGCGGCTACCAGCTGACGATGGGCCTGCTCTCCGTCCTCAGCATTCTCTTCTTCATCGTCGCCTTCGCTACTACGAAAGAGCGCATCCAGCCCGACCCGCGGCAGCAGACCTCGCTCACCCAGGACTTGGTAGACCTCTTCAGCAATCGCCCCTGGATCGTGCTCTTCCTCGTCACCACCTTCTACTTCGCCGCCATCTCCATGCGCGGCAGTGTCATGCTGTCCTTCTTCAAATACCTGGCGGGCAACGAGAAGCTCTTCAGCTGGTTCAACGGATTCGGCCTCGCCGCCCTCATCGCCGGCGTTACTGTCTCCACGGCGCTCACCAAAACCATCGGCAAGCGCCCTCTCTTCATCCTCAGCATGACGCTCTGCGGTCTCTTCAACCTTGCCGTACTCGTCCTGCCTCCGCACGCCACCATCGCCATCATCGTCTCGGAAGTCCTGCGCCAGTTCTCCTATGGAACCTCCGGACCGCTCATCTGGGCCATGATGGGCGACGTCGCCGACTACGGTGAGTGGAAGACCGGTCGCCGCGCCACTGGAACTGTAACAGCCGCGGTCATCTTTGCCTTGTGGATGGGGCTCGCGCTGGGCGGCGCCATCGCCGGTTGGCTCTTTTCGTACTACGGCTACGCCGCGAACGCTGTGCAGACGCAGCGCGCCCTCATGGGCATTCGCCTAACGGCGGGCCTCTACCCGGCACTCCTCTTCTTTGCTACCGCCGCCTGCCTCTTCTTCTACCCCATTTCGCGCAGGATCAACAAAACCATCTCCGATGATCTCGCCGGCCGCCGTCTGAACTTCGGACCGCCTGCAACCTCATCAACCCGAAAGTGAATTCCCTCTGATGGAGGACCCGTGTTCGTGCAGGTGCGATCGACAGTATTGACAGCCCTTCTTGTGATTGGTTTCGCAGCCACCGCTCAAGCGCCCGCATCTTTGAAAGATGCTTATCGGGGTGACTTTGTCATCGGCGCGGCGATCAACGCTGCGCAAATCGCCGGCGAGGACGTGCGTGGCGACGCCATCCTCCAGGCGCAATTCAACTCCATCTCGCCGGAAAACTGCCTTAAGTGGGAGGTCGTACATCCCCAGCCGGGTAAGTACGATTTCACGCTCGGGGACCAGTACGTCGCATTCGGCGAGAAGAATCACATGTTCATCGTCGGCCACAATCTGGTGTGGCATAACCAGGTCCCGGCGTGGGTTTTCCGCGACGACAAGGGCGACCTGCTCGACCGCGACGCATTGCTGGCCCGCATGCGCGACCACATCCACACCGTGGTCGGACGCTACAAAGGAAAAATTCAGAGCTGGGACGTCGTCAACGAAGCGCTGAACGAAGACGGCACGATGCGTCAATCGCTCTGGGAGAAGATTATCGGCGACGACTACATTGCGAGAGCCTTCCAGTACGCGCACGAAGCTGACCCGCAGGCCCAGCTCACCTACAACGACTACAACCTCGAGAACGAAGCCAAGCGCAAGGGCGCCATCGCGCTCGTCACGAAGCTCAAGGCCGAGGGCGTTCCCATCACGTCGGTCGGCCTGCAGGGCCACGACAGCCTTACCTGGCCTGCGGTCGATCAGATGGACGCGGCCATCTCGGATTTCGCCAGGCTTGGCGTTAAGGTCGCCATCTCGGAGCTCGACATCGATGTTCTGCCGCCTGCGACCCGCCGGCAAACCGCCGACGTCACCGTCAGCATCCAGCAGAACGCGGCACTCAACCCTTACGTGAACGGACTACCCGCTTCCGTCCAACAGCAGCTCGCAAAGCGCTATGCGGAGCTCTTTGGCGTTTTCCTCAAGCATCGCGACGTCATCAACCGCGTCACCTTCTGGGGCGTCACCGATGGCGATTCCTGGCGCAACGACTGGCCGGTTCGGGGCCGCACCAGTTACCCGCTCCTCTTCGATCGCGCCGGCCAGCCCAAGCCGGCCTTCGATGCCGTCATTGGCGCGGCGGCTCAGCCCGCTTCGTAGCGGTGTTGGCTTCTGAGAGCCTCTCGATCACTGCATCCAGCGCTGCCTCCCACGGAGCGAGCGAAACGCCGAAGCGAGTGCGCAGCTTCGTGTTCGACAAGACGGAGTTCAGCGGCCGCCTTGCTGCCGCAGGGTATTCGCTCGAACCGATGGCCTTCACTTGCGGGACCCGTCCGTCGAGCAGATGTCCTGAACGGGCGAAGATGGCTTCCGCGAATCCGCACCACGTCGTCGCGCCGGGACAAGTCATGTGGTAGAGTCCAGCCCACGCTTCTTGTTCGCCGAAACGGCCGGCCAGTGCTCCTTCAACAATTCCACGTGTCGCAATGGCGATCTCGATCGATGTGGTCGGCGCACCATGTTGATCGTCGACTATCCGAAGCAGATCCCGTTCGCGTCCCAGGCGCAACATCGTCAGCAGAAAATTGTTCCCATGCGGTCCGTAAACCCAACTGGTGCGAAAGATCAGATATCGCCCTCCGACCTGCCGGATCGCCTCTTCCCCCGCGAGCTTGCTCCTCCCGTACACGCTCAGCGGATGAGGCGCGTCTTCCTCGATCCACGCCCCGTCCTTGCGCCCATCGAAGACGTAGTCCGTTGAGTAATGCACCAGCAATGCATCCGACGAGCGAGCCTCTTCGGCCAGCGCTCCGGGAGCGTCGGCGTTGATCGCCATCGCCAGTTCCGGCTCGGATTCCGCTCGATCCACGGCCGTATAGGCTGCGGCGTTCAGGATCACGTGCGGCCGAACCCGACGGACGAGCGCGCAAATTTCTTCGGTCACGGCGATGTCAAGGCCCTCGCGATCGACAGCAACGATCTCACCGAAGCTCGAGAAACTGCGTTGCAGCTCTCTCCCAACTTGTCCCGCTCCTCCAACAATGAGGACCCGCGGAGGCCCGGTCATGGGAAGACCTCGGCCTTGCGCAGAGCCGCGCCCTTGCTGTCCTTCTCGGAGACGATAATGTCCGCCGCATTCACCGGCCAGGAGATGGCAAGATCGGGATCGTTCCAAAGGATGGTGCGCTCGCCGGCGGGCGAATAGTAGTCAGTCACTTTGTAAGCGAACCCGACCGCGTCAGTCAGGGCCAGGAATGCATGCCCGAACCCTTCGGGAATCCAAAGCATCTGGCCGCTCTCTCCACTGAGTTCGATAGCTACATGACGGCCAAAGCTCGGCGAGCTGCGGCGCAGGTCGACCGCGACATCCAGCGCCGCGCCATACGCCACGCGTACCAGCTTTCCCTGCGGCTGAATCACCTGATAGTGAATTCCTCGCAGCACATTCTTCTTCGAGATGGAGAAATTATCCTGCACCCAGTTCGCAGGCAGGCCGGCCTCTTTCATTTCGCGCTGGTTCCAGGTCTCCTGAAACGCTCCCCGGCTGTCGCGATAGATCGTCGAGTTCAGCAGCAGAACCCCCGGCAGCGAGGTTTCCTGAACCTTCATCCAATCGCCTCGGAAGGAAAGTATGGCTCGCGAAGCAGGTTGAGCAGATACTCGCCGTAGCCGCTCTTCCGAATTGGTTCGGCCAGCCGCTCCAGCTGCTCCGCCGTGATGTGACCCAGACGCCAGGCGATCTCTTCCGGACATGCGATTTTGAGCCCCTGTCGCCTCTCTACGGTCTGGATGAACAACCCCGCCTCGAAAAGCGAGTCGTGGGTCCCGGTGTCAAGCCAGGCCATGCCGCGACTCATGATCTGGACGTTGAGAGTTCCCGCTTCGAGATAGCGGCGGTTAAGGTCCGTGATCTCCAGCTCCCCGCGTGCGGAGGGCCGCAGGGAGGAAGCGATCTCCGTCACCTGTCGATCATAAAAATACAGCCCCGTGACCGCATACCGCGATCGCGGCGCTTTGGGCTTTTCTTCGAGGCTGATGGCACGGCCCGATTTATCGAACTCCACTACGCCGTAACGCTCGGGGTCGTGCACGGGATAGGCGAAGACCGTCGCGCCGTGTTCGAGCTGCGCCGCTGCCTGCAGCTGCTTCGAAAACGACTGGCCGTAGAAGATGTTGTCCCCGAGGATCAGCGCGCTTGCGCTATCGCCGATAAACTCGCGGCCAATGAGGAACGCCTGCGCAAGCCCGTCAGGACTCGGTTGAACGGCGTAGCTGATGTTGATGCCCCAGGCGTGCCCGTCTCCCAGCAGATCGGCAAATCGAGCTGTGTCCTCCGGCGTGGAGATCACGAGGACATCGCGCAAGCCGGCCAGCATCAGAGTGCTGAGCGGGTAATAGATCATCGGCTTGTCGTAAACCGGCAGAAGCTGCTTGGAGACCACCTGAGTAACGGGGTAGAGGCGCGTTCCCGACCCGCCCGCAAGAATGATGCCTTTCATCCCGCCAGCCGCTCCGCGTAGTTCTGCTCGATCCAGCCCAGGTAGGCTTTGGTGCGGATGTTTTCCACCCAGGGAAGATGGTCGAGGTACCAGCGAACGGTCCTCCGCAATCCGCTTTCGAAGCGTTCCGCAGGCTGCCATCCGAGTTCGCGCGCGATCTTCGATGCATCAATCGCGTAACGGCGATCGTGACCGGGGCGGTCTTTCACAAAAGTGATGAGCCTTCTGCGGGAGCCGAGAACTGCATCCGGACGCATTTCGTCGACGAGATCGCAGATTGTCGTCACCACATCCAGGTTCTTGCGCTCGCTGTTTCCGCCGACGTTGTAAGTCTCCCCGATGCGCCCCCGCTCCAAAACTGTCTGGATCGCCGAGCAATGATCACCGACAAACAGCCAGTCCCGCACGTTTCCGCCGTCGCCATAAACCGGCAGTGGCTTTCCTTCGAGCGCATTGAGAATCATTAGCGGGATCAGCTTCTCAGGAAACTGAAACGGCCCGTAGTTATTCGAGCAGTTCGTGGTCACCACCGGGAGCCCATAGGTGTGGTGGTACGCCCGCACGAGATGATCCGATGCCGCCTTGGAGGCCGCGTAGGGGCTGTTCGGAGCATACGCTGTGGTTTCTGAGAATGCGGGATCATCCGGGCCGAGCGTCCCATACACTTCATCGGTCGAAACGTGCAGAAACCGGAATTTGCCTCGCTCCGCCTCGTCCAGGCCTGACCACCAGGCTCTCGCCTGTTCCAATAACGTAAAGGTCCCGTGAACGTTGGTCCGGATAAACGCCTCGGGCCCCACGATCGAACGATCGACATGGCTCTCCGCCGCAAAATGCACGATGGCTCGAGGTCTGTGCTTGTCCAATAGCGAGCCCACCCGTTCCGCGTCGCAGATGTCGCCCTGGACCAGCGTGTGCCCGGAATCGCTCCTCAGCGCGGCCAAATTGGATGCATTCCCCGCATAGGTGAGCAAGTCGAGATTCACGATGGGCGAGCCAACGCTCTCTCTCCAGTTCAGGACAAAGTTCGAGCCGATGAAGCCCGCTCCGCCTGTCACCAAAATCGTGTTCTGGATCGCCATAGCTGATGCAAACGGCCTGCCCTTGTATGGTAATTGAACACAGTGCACGCAGGATGCGGGTTCAGCGCGGCAGTATCAACAGGCGCAATCTCCCCGCTTCTTCGCGGTCCAAAAAGGCAAACCAGGTGGTCCCTGATCAAGTCGATTCCGGCAAGCTCGTGCGAGGGCGCAGGGATATTACAATCAAAAAAGGCAGCATGGGTCACTTTGACTGTCGAGGACTGGATGGGAGATACCTCGAAAATCTTCGAACAGGCGATTGAAGAACACATCAGTGTCATTCAGGCTCTCCACAGCCAGCGGCCCATGCTGGAGCGCATTGCCGCGGTAATGTGCCGCACGATTCTGAACGGCCGGAAAATCCTGTGGTGCGGAAATGGCGGCAGCGCAGCGGATTCCCAGCATCTTGCCGCGGAACTGGTGGGACGTTTTCTTCTCGATCGCCGCGCCTTGCCGTCGATCGCGCTCACAACCGACACCTCAATTCTCACGGCGATCGGGAATGACCACGGGTATGAACACGTATTCCGACGGCAGGTCGAGGCGCTCGGAGTGGGAGGCGATCTGATCGTTGGCTTGTCAACCTCCGGAAACAGCAAAAACGTGGTGAATGCGCTGAAGACTGCGCGCGAATTGGGACTCTTTACCGTCGGCTTCACCGGACAAAGCGGCGGCGCGATGGCCAATTTTTCCGACGAAATCCTTTGCGTCCCGTCGGCGGCGACTCCGCGGATCCAGGAGGCGCACATTCTCTGCGGACACATGCTGTGTGATTGCGTCGAGAAACTCGTTTGCCAGGAGCAGCTCGCCGAAGCTGAAAAGGTTGCGCGCTAATCCAAATTTCGGTCGGGCAGCCTCGCTGCACGATCCCGTGCGCTCCATTGCCAGGCTCAATCGATCCTCGATCGATTTTGCAGCCGGCCACGCTGCCAGCCATTCACCCGCAAATTGCCTGGAAAGGATCTCGGCAATTGACACTTGAGTTGCGCGTCGAACGTTTTGGAGAAGAACATATCGAGCCCTATGTGCGTCTCTCGCGCGCAGAATACGGAGACCACGCTGCTGTTTCTCACGAGAATCACCTGCGCTGGAAATTCATGGAGAATCCGCAGGGCCCTTCGGTTGGGATCCATCTGTACAGAGGCGGCGAATTAGTGGGGCGCATGGTAGCGCTGGCGCGTCAGTTTCTGCACCGAGACAGGGTCTACACAGCGGCGCATATCGTCGATTTCCTGGTACATCCGGACGAGCGCGGGATGCCTGCCCTGCTGCAACTCGTTCGGGGCCTGAAGCAACTTTCCGGCTTCGACTTTCTTTTGATCATGGCCCCGAACCCCGCTGGCGCCGCGGTTTGGGAGAAATTCGTGAAGATGCGTGGACATTTTGACCTGGACGCCGCCGTCGTTCCACTGCGTCCAGCGGCGGTTCTGCAATCGACAGGCAAGCTTCGGACAGGTAAGCTCGGCGCCGTGCTGGATTGCCCGTGGCGCTTGCTGGCCGCCTCGGCAACCCGAGTGGTTGGGTCGCTGAGCCGCATCCGAGTCGAACCCGATTGGCCGAAACCAGATGAACTGGATCGACTGCTCTCCGCCGACTGGGGAGACCGAGTGATCGGCAATCGTTCTGCGGAGTTCCTGAACTGGCGCTATCGCCGAAGCCCGATGTTTCGGTACAAAGTTTCCTTTTTGCGCAAGAAGGAAGAACTCCTTGGCTACTTTGTCACGCGGCGCACTGTCTACAATGGACTGGATTGCCTTTTCGTCGTGGATGCGTTCGGAAGCCCGGCGCTGACATCCGCATCGTGGCGCGGCGTGTCTCTGCCGGAGACCTCGCGGGCTGCGACCGACGGCGTGGAGATGGTAATGCTGCTGGGCAACACCGCGTGGGGAGCGCTGGCGGCAGTGAGCGGTTGGCCGTTTGTGAAGGTTCCTCCACGCCTGCTGCCGCGCAAAACGACGGTGTACGCGCAGTGGGTCGGTTCCCCGGGATTCGAAATCCGCCGCGACAATTTCTATTGCGCACTAGGCGACAGTGATGTTGTTTGACGGTACTTCACAACCGCATTCTCAGCCATTGGGCTGGAGATGAAGCTTCTTTTCGGGGAAAGAATGAGAGCCCTTCTGCTCAGCAACATCAACATGCAGCCGTTGGCGGCATTCCTGAAGCCATGGGATGTCACCTTTGGCGAGTTCAACAGCATTCTTCTCGACCTCGCGAATCCCGCGTCTGCTGCCGCGTCGAGTGAGTTCACCCACATCCTCTGCTTCTATGACAGTGACACGATGATGGGTGACGCGCTCTATGGCGAAGGCGCCGCGGATCAGAGTGAGTCGTTGCTCGCCGCGCTTGAATCCTTCTGCGCCGCGCATCCAGGCAAGATCGTGGTCGCGAATACCTTCTGCTTCAGCTCGGCGCGTTGGCTCAACTTCGCGGATTTGCTGCACCCGCAGTCACTGCGCGCCACGGAACGGCGCCTGAACGATCGGCTTATCGAGATAGCGCGCGCAAATCCGAACCTGCTGCTGGTGGATACCGAACTCCTCTTCCGGCGTCACGGCGAAGAGGCGCTTCTCTCCGCGCCGTTCTGGTACCTGGGGCGAATCCGCTACAGCAACCAGATGTTCCGCTTTCTGGCGGCGCTCCTGCACCAGGCCGTCGATGCCTATGCAAACCGCAGCCGCAAAGTCTTGGTCCTTGACCTGGACAACACGCTGTGGGGCGGGATTGTGGGCGAAACCGGGCCTCTCGGGATCGCCCTTTCCGAAGACGGCGAGGGGCGCTGCTACCGCGATTTCCAGCGCGAAGTGAAGGCTCTGCAGCGTACGGGCGTGCTGCTGGCTATTTGCAGCAAGAACAACCCCGGCGACCTGGACGAGGTCTTCGATCGGAATCCCATGATGATCCTTCGGCGCGAGGACTTCGCCTGCATCCGCGCCAATTGGGAACCAAAGCCGCAGAACCTGCTGGATATCGCGGAGACGCTGAACCTTGGCGTCGACAGCTTTGTCTTCATTGACGACAACCCCGTCGAGCGGGAGATGGTCGCGACCGCGGTGCCAGGCGTTGCGGTCCCGGTCTTTCCGGAGCGCGTCGAAAATCTTCCGTCCTGGTTCATGCGCGATATTGTTCCCGCCTGGTTCGGCAAGTACGCCATCACCGCGGAAGACCGCAATAAGACCACACAATACCGTGCAAATGAGGAACGCCGTCAACTCTCAAGCACTCTTGACCTGGATGCCTTTCTCCGCGATCTGGAAATCGAATGCCCCTTTCACATCGATCCGGTGGAGCAGATCGCCCGTGTAGCGCAGTTGACCCAGAAAACGAACCAGTTCAATCTCACCACCCGCCGTTATGAGCTTCCCGACATCCGCCGTTTTCTCGACAGCCCCGAACACGCCGTGCTTCTGCTTGAATACAAGGACCGCTTCGGTTCCGAGGGTTCAGTCGGACTGGCAATTCTGGATTACGCGGAGAGCCGCATCGACACTTTTCTGATGAGCTGTCGCGTGATTGGACGAAAGGTCGAAGATCGAATCCTGGGGAAGATCTGCGAGTTGTTTCGGGAGCGCGGCCTCGCGAGGATTATGGGGGAATTCATCCCCACACGCAAGAACCAGCAAGTGGCCGCGTTTTACGATAACCATGGCTTTACTCTGGTCTCGGAGCAGGAGGACGGCCGCAAGCTTTACGAGAGGACTCTTACATGAGTGGAAAATCGGCAGAAGTTGCGTCTTTGGTCGCTTCGGTTCTTAATCTTCCCGCGGCCGAGGTCAACGCCGACGCTGCGATGGAAAACCTTCCTCAGTGGGACTCACTCGCTCAGCTCAATATTTGTCTTGCCTTCCAGGAGCGGTTCGGCGTTGCCATGGACATGGAAACAATTGCTTCGTCCACCAGCGTTGCGAAGCTGGCTGCTTTATTGCCAAATTGACGGTCAGGCCGACTCAGCCTGGCTGCGGAGTCGGGCGTGATCCGGAGCCGCCGTGGAGATGCGGTCCGCCAGCTCACCCATCGTTGCGAAATTGCCTGATGCGAGAATCGCCTTAAGCTTGGCAGGTGTGCCGCGAAGGTTCACGTAAGACCGGAAGCGGCGTCGCAGCGGCATGTGCAGCCGCGGATGATCCGGATCGATCTCTCGCGGATGGATGTACCAGATCACGCTCCGCCCGTCTTTGCGCACTTGCTCCGCCATCCTCATGACCAGCCCCAGCGGAAACAAACGAAGATAGCCTCCGCCAAAAAAACACTGCGGCCCGAGTGGCGTAGCTGCGACGCTGATCGGAAACTCAACAAGCGGCCCAGACGCAGAGCGGACGACCCACGGATGCCGCGATACGTCTGGCATGCCACCGTGCCCGTGCGCAGCGGGGAAGACCGAGCTGTCAAAGCTGTATCCGGCCGCGACGATTTCGTCGAAAGCCCAGGGTGTCTCACGCGTAATGGAAAACCCTGGCGCGCGGTAACCGCGCACAGGTCGGCCCGTGGCATCTTCCAGCGCGGCCTTTGCACGGCGAATATCGTCGCGAAACTGGGCCGCGGAGAGTCCGTGGACTACCTGGTGAGCGTAGCCGTGACTGGCCACCTCGTGCCCCCGATCCGCCGCTTCCCGCATCAGCCGAGGAAAGTGCTGCGCCACCCAGCCCAGGGTGAACAGAGTCGCCTTTACATCGCACGCGTCCAGCAATTCCAGAAGCGCGCGAAGATTTTTCTCAACCCGGCTCGGAAGCGCATCCCACGCAGGCAGGTCCGGCGTTCCCTTCGTTTCCAGGATGTGAAACCAATCCTCAACGTCGATGGTAAAGACATCCGGCATAATTGGTGCTGCATCACCCAATTCCCGCCGCCATCGAACTTGCGGAAACTCACATGACAGTACGGGCGAATGACGTTACTTTATCAGAGGACACCAGCACAGCTTGAAGAACAGCACACGCGGTCCCTCCACTTTCGCGTCCAGTCCGTTTGGCCACACTCCCATCCCTCCGTTTGGCGCGTGCCAGGGATCGCAGTTTAGAGAATAAGGGGAACCTCGCTTGAAGAGCATTGCAATCCTCGGTACGCGCGGCATCCCGGCCCGTTACGGTGGCTTTGAGACATTTGCTGAACACCTGGCGGCGCGGCTCGCCGACCGCGGCGTGGACGTTACAGTGTTCTGTCCTTCCGCCTCTCCGAAGAGCAGCGAAACGTACAGGGGCGTTACTCTCAGGTTCGTCCGGTTCCCCAATGCAGGCAAGTACTCTGAGATGATCTGGGATGGGCGGTGTTACTGTGTGGCTCGGCGTGGCTACGACGTCGTCTACATGCTGGGTCTTGCTGGTGCCTATGCTGCATGGGTTCCGCGTCTGTTCGGCACCGAAGTATGGGTCAACACCGATGGTGTCGAGTGGAAGCGCACCAAGTTCAACTGGCCCCAGCGGGCCTACCTCGCCGTGGCAGAAGCCCTCAGTGCGCTCTTCGCGACCCGAATTATCGCGGACGCTGCCGCGATCGCGACTTATCTGCGCCGGCGCTATCCCGGCCTAAAGCGGATCTCCACCATAGCGTACGGTGCGGATCTGCCTGCCAGCAGGCCAGATCAGAGTCTTATCGACAAATGGAACCTGCAGGCAGACGGCTATTACATTGTCGTCTGCCGGCTGGAGCCCGAGAATCACCTGCGGGAGATCATTGAGGGGTTCGAGCAATCCAGCTCTTCTCTGCCGCTCATCATCCTTGGAGGCATAGAGAACCCAAACCCTTATGTCCAGAAACTGCTTGAGCATAGCAGCGCTCGTGTTCGATTCATTGGAACGGTCTACGACAAGGACGTGCTTGCGGCGCTGCGGTTTTACTGCCGAGCCTATCTGCATGGGCACAGCGTGGGAGGGACCAACCCTTCCCTGCTCGAGGCGATGGCCTGCTCGAACCTGATCATCGCGCACGATAATCCGTTCAACCGCGAAGTCCTTCAGGATTTCGGGCTATTCTTCACCACCCGTGCGGATCTCGCTGCCGCCATCAACGCAATCGACAGCGCTCAGGTCGATATCCAACAACTCCGACACCAGGCGCATGAAAGAATTCGCGCCAGCTACCAGTGGAGTCAGGTCGCCGATAACTATCTGACCCTGCTGAAGGGAGAATAAGTGGGCCGCTCGCGACGCGGCCTCACGGGGTTTTGCGCCAGCCTTCTGCCCGTCCTAACAAAAGAACCGCTCTGTACAATTCAACGGTTTGTTTGCCGATCTCGTTCCAGTCGTGGTTGCGCCGCACATATTCCAAAGCCCCTTCAGTCATCCGCTGTCTTTCCTGTCCATCCTGAAATGCGCGAGTCAGCGCTTGAGCCAACGACGTCGCCGAACCCTGACGAAACACATACCCATTGTCCCCCTCGGTTACCACTGCCGTCATTCCCGGCAAATCCGAAACCAGCACCGGTCGCCCATAACTCATTGCCATGAGCACGACCCCGCTTTGATACACCTCACGGTACGGCAGAACCACGATATCGGCAGCACCATAATACAAATGGACTTCAGAGTCGGGAATATAGCGAAGATGCAAAACGCAGCGATCACGAATGCCCAGTTCGTCGATGAGCCTGTCGTACTGTGAGAACTCCACTCTCCACGGTCTGCCGGCAACCAACAAAGTGACTTCTTCAATTTCGCGCGAAATGTCGGCAATGGCGCGAATAAGTAGATCCAGACCTTTGACTTGCTTGATTTGGCCAAAGAATAGCGCAACTTTTGCGTTCTGTCGGATGCCTAATGCGGACCTGGCTTCGACCGAGTTTATCGAGGCTGGAACCTTGTCCAGATAATTACCGTGTGGAATGACACTGATCTTCGCGCGGTCGACACCGAGCTTTACCAACTCCTCCAGGGAGGCATTGTTATGGACGATAAGCCGGTCAACGTGACGGTAAATTCTGGCGTGTCTGGATGTCTTTTGATTCCCTCCCAGCGGCTCCACATCGTGAACGGTTGCGACGATCTTACGGCCGTAAAGCCTCGCCAGCGTCACTTCCGCCAGTTCCGGAAGGGCGTGCTCAAAAAAATGAAAATGACAGACCTTCTCCCGCCGGACAACAGCATTTCCCAGTGCCACGGTCAGACCCTTTAGAAAGCGCCAAGCGCGCATCCAACGGCTTCGCGAAGCGAAGAGCCGCCCGTAAACCGGACGGAACCGGAGGGTGGCGACGCCCGGATCGGCTGTTTCATCGCATGTGTATAGACTAACGCGGCAGCCCGCCGCAAGCAGTCCGCGGCATAGGCCCACGTCGTAATAGTCCATCCCGCCGTGCCCGCCAACGTGTTCAATGACGGCAACGGAGACAATGGTCTCGTTCATTCGCCTCCAGCTCCCTCGCGCTCAGCGGCTATCGCCGCGACTCGCGAACGGGAGATTGTAATTCAGCCCTCATCGCAATTGGAGTGCGACTAAAAGCAGCTGAATCTCCGTGGGCTCGCAACAAACCCGCTGAGAGTCAAAAGTTGATAGCTGCAACCCTGATGCCCGTTTCACCCTGAACCGTTCAATGCTCCATCTGAGCCGATCGTCTGCACCGATGCGGGGCGATCCTCCCTATATACAAGGCGCAGGGCTTTTGGAAAACTACTCACACCCCGCAGCATGGCAGCGATTGCATCGAACCTGCCGTGCAGGAAAAAAGGGCCTGCACGCCGGATAAGGAACAGCGGATAGAAGATTACGGCGAGCAAAAAATGTTTTCCACGCGCATGTAAGGCCACATTGAGCAACCGATTGCGGATGATGTGATAACAATAAAACGGCAGCCGCGCACTACGATACGACCAAAATTCAAAGGGCTCGACCTTGGGATCCCTTGTACTTCCCTGAGCCCGGTGCAGAATGAGCACCTTCGGAATATACCTGATGCGTATCCCCTGGCTCGCGGCTCGGAGACAGAGTTCCACGTCCTCCTCGTACATGAAAAACCGCGGATCGAAGCCGCCGAGACGCAAGATAGCAGAACGACGCAGAAACAGCGCACATCCGGTTGCGAATGAAACATCTCGCTCGACCATCGCGCCCGGCGCCACGGCACTCTTGTTAATTCCCGGCGTGAAGGCGCTCGCACGCCGCCAGTCGATATCTCCCCCTCCATACCACAACACTTCGGGGTCATCGAGGTAGGCGATCCGCGGGACGATAATACCGACGTCCTCCTGGGCCTCCATTACCTTCTCGAAGGTCTCCACGCTGTCTGCACAGACGACGGCATCGTTGTTTAGCAATAACAAAAACTCGCAAGGTGAGTGTTCCATTGCCCAGCGGATCCCGATATTGTTGCCGCGGCCGAATCCAACGTTCTCCGATGCTCGGAGCAGCGTTGTACCAGTGGCAAAGCTGAGCGCTGGGGCCAGTTCGGAATCAAACGGCGTGGTATCGATCACCACGATGTCAACCGGAACCGTCGCCGCCAGAAGAGACCGCACGCAGGCTGCGCAATCCACCGCTCCCCGAAAACTGACAATAATGACGCAGGTCCTGGATCGCTGGGCAGGCAAAACATTGCCGCTTTCCCGGTCGACGTCTGGACGAGAATCATTCATGAGATGGGTTTTGTTCGCTGCGCCTGAACAAACAGGGCCCGCCAGTCGATCAGGGGTGATAGACAGGATGCCTCCATATGCGTTGCCAGGGTCGGCATTGGAGACCATAACCGATACCGCCGGCTAAACAGCAGCTGTCGCCATCCCCACCACCATGTTAGCGCCCAGATCTTCAGCCGGAGCCAAGTGCTCCAGTGCACCCGAATATCGGCGAGCTCAAGTTTTTGCGTAAGGGTTAGCCATATAGAACAATCCAAATTGCCACGACTGTAACTTCTGAACAGCGACTGCATGCGAATCAGATTCTCCCGACGACTCATAAATGTGAGGCACGTAGAACTAGCTGTGCGCCAGTACCGGTCGCCAGACGGCCTGACAATATGACGCTCGGCACGTGAAGCCGTATTATAGCTGTCGGGGTGATCGTACGGAGTTACAAAATCGGCATCCGGATTTTCCCTAATAAAGTGCGCCATCTTTTCCAATGCGTTAGGCAGATAAAAGTAGTCGTCCTCCGCGAGATATACGAGACTCGCGCAATTCTGCTCTGTCAGAATATCCACTTGGAGCGCGAAAGTCCCGGCATTACCTATTCTATTGCGGGACACAATTTCGAGATCGTCAGAGGCGAAAGTACCCCGGAAAAGAGCCTCATATTCCGGAGGACAGCCGTCCAGAATGGCCCAGATCTTCGCGCGAAGTCCGCCTAGTGCCTTTTGAAATGAGCGGAGGCATAGCTCGGAAAGCTTATATTTGTCATCGGCAAAACAGGCCGGCGTTTTCGAAACCCCCGGATAAATGCGATAGGCCACTGCAAGATCAAACATTACGATCCTCGCCCCATGCCAAGTCATCGAAGAGCAATGTTATCTCCGTAATCTCGCCACATATACAAATTGGAATGCGAACAGTCCAGGTGCAAGGCTGCACACAAGGCGGTCCACCTTTGTCACGAGCGAAGGAAATAGCCTCCGAATTGGCCCGATATACGGAATGGGTCCATCCGGCCTCGCCCGCAGAATCTCGTAACCCGCCTGCTCCAGAAGTTCTGCGGACGATTGCCTGTCAAAAAACCGGAAATGCGTCCTGTCCAGAATGCCCCAGTCCTGGTATCGCCATCGGCCGATCAAAAACTGTAGCCTCTGTTTCCACCACACTACGTTTGGCAAAGCCACCACAATCACCGATTCCGGCCCTAAAACGCACCTAAGCCGTTCCAGAAGATCGTCTGGAGCATACAAGTGTTCCAGAAGATGACTCAGAATCACGCAGTCGAATTCGCCTAAAGAAATGAAATCGAAAGTGTTCAACTCAGCACAAATCACCTGAGACAGCCTTCCGGCTGCCAGCGCAGCCTCTTCCTGCGAGTATGTAATGCCTACGACGGTTCGCTCGCGCTCCTGGCGCAGGCGTTCTCCAAATACTCCGGTTCCGCAACCGACATCAAGAATCCGAATTGCGGTCGACGGAACAAAGGACAGAACGCACTCGTTCACGCCCGCATAGACGGTCATGGCTTTTCCCAATCACGCCTCCCTCCAGAGCCATCATACCGCCGACGAGTCACGCATGTTCCCGTGACAACCGCTGCAACAGGAGCCAGGTAGCTATAGCCAGCGAGCCATCCGTGGCCAGGCTTGCCCACGCCGCACCGTGCCAACCGTAGTGCGGTATGAGCCAAAGATTCAGCGCCAGATTAGCGCCCGCAGCTGACAGTTGAGCGGCCGTGCGGTAACGCTGGAAGCCCATGCCGGTCAAAGCGCAGCCCGTGAGCTGGTGAATTCCCCGCATAGCCGGGAGCAGACACAGCCATCGCAAAGCCTGCACACCAGCTGCGAATTCCTGGCCAATCACGTGCGGAATCAATGGAGCCGCGAGAAAGAGGAGTACGGACATCATGAGGCCAACGAGCGAGGCCCGGATGGCTAATCGAACCGCCAGCCGAGTTACGCTGCGAAAGTCGTTGTTGCTGCTGTCGCGAACATACCGGGGAAGTGCCGCCGCATCCAGGGCAGTAATCGGCATGTTTGCAATATCGACGATCCGATAGGCCATGGTATAAATCCCGTTCTGGACGTTCATGCCGTAGTGGCTGAGAAGAGTCTTGTCGATATCGTTGTAGGCCGATTGCGCTGACCAGCCCAAAGAGAAACCCAGCCCTTCTACAGCGTGGGCCACCACCAGACCAGGTACGAATTGTGGCCAGGAAAAACGTTTGGAAACTACGACGAAACCCACAACGGCCGCCAACAGAGACACGTACAGGGATGCCATGGCCCACTGCTGGGCGCTGGAGTGCGGCAGCAGAATAGTCATAATTCCGACTGCAACGAGGCGCAGTCCATTCGTCAGGATACTGAGCGCCGCAGTCATCCGCAGCCGCTCAAATGTCTGGAAAACGAAACCCATACTTGCCACCATCTGGCCGAAAATGCAATTCCCGATTCCGACCGGCAAGACGATCGCGGCGCTGGCTGGATTCAGCAGGTGAGGCGCAACCACATACAGCACCGCGGAGAGAACCGTTCCCGCGCCCGCAGTCGACAGAATGATGTTTCCCCAATAGACGGCGAAACTGTTCCGTTGCGAACCGACATACCTGACAAACAAAAGCCCGGAACCGAGAGTGCTATAGGGCATCGCGATCCCCACAAAGGCGAAGGCCCCCGCGAAGACTCCATACTCTCGGACGCCGAGCAATCGAGCCAATAGAACGAAATATCCCGCCTGCAACAGAAAGCTGCAACCTTGACCAACAAGCATCCAGCCCGCGTTGTGGGCGAGTGTATTAGTTCGAAGTCTTCGGATCTCAGTTGTCAGGGACAACATGCTGGAACGGAAATCGCTTCTTCTCAGAGAAGCACCTCGCTACACCTGACGTCTTCATGACAATTTGACATTTTGCTCAGCCTGATGACCCGAAGACGCGACACCAGCCGGTTGGTAAACAACTCCTGGGCCTCACGGCTGGACCTTAACCCACCATCTCGCTGGTTGCCGTAGTGGTCACTCTTTGAATATAGAAGGAGCCGGGTTCTCTATCGGGCGTCAGGTACGGCGCTACCGCCTTCAGCCGGTCATAATGATTATGCCGCAGATAGTTCAGGGCCCCAATAATCCTCCAGTCGCGATTATTCGACAAGAATGCCTCCAGCACATACTGTTCATTCCAGAATTTCACGTCCTCCACAAGCCATTGTGGCGGGTAGTTCCGCGGCGAGAAGATATCGTGAATATGAACAATCACTCCGTCAGCAAGAGTTGGTAACAGCTCGAGATACTCGAACAGCACATCACCCTGGGGCCGTATGACATGGGAAGAGTCAATAAAGAGAATATCGTTACGTTGAAGCTCCGAGAAAAATGCGACGTCGAGGTCCTCGACCTTCTTGCGGATCACCGACACGCCGGTCCTCTCGAGCCATGGCATTTCGTAGGGCTCTATACAAATATGTCTGCAGTCGTACGTTGCATCCTCGTCGCGATTCTTGCGAATCGCCCTCAGTGCCACCAAAGTCGAGTTGCCGCTTCCGATTTCAAACAGCCTCCGCGGTCGGATCAGGCGAATCATTTGATACAAGTACTCTGCATCACCGGATTCGAAATTGTCGTTTTTCATATGGAACTGATCCGGCTCGACTCCGCTCACTGGTATCCCGCTCAGTTCGTCGGAGAACCTGAGCTGACCGAGAAGATCGAGCTGTCCCTCAATATTCCAGCCGATTCCCGGAAGCGATCGCTCCTCGCTTAGTGCGCTCCGCAGTTGGTCTGTAACGAATTGCGGCTCATAGTAGTGGTTCAGCAGGGGAAATACTCCTACCCGCATCAGGACCCGCCGGCAATGCGGCAATCGCTGGACGCCTGTCCGCCGTATTACTTTCAGCAACCACGCGGCTGGATAAGTCGGGAGAGCCAACACAACGTCCATCGACTGGATGAGGCGACGAGCCGCCCGTCGAATACTTGCCTTCACATGAATACTCCATCCGCCTGGCTTGCAGTTGACAGACCTGTCGTTCGCACGCACCGCATTTGTCTTGAACACGCCGATTCTATATCAGGGCGATGTTGATGAGCCGCACGCGGTAAGACGTACGGGACTCCCGCCGCCGCGCACACGGGGGCGAGCAGCTGCCTGTTTTTAATTCGAGTGTCTCAACATGGTGGACGCGGAAGGAATCGAACCTTCAACCTGTCGATTAAGAGTCGAATGCTCTGCCAATTGAGCTACGCGTCCACAGAAGGCCGGCCGTGCGGGAAGGCCCCGCAAGACGAGGAGAAATCCGCCGCACCCTCCTGAATATAGCACAGCAAAATCACGGACATCTGAGCGTTCGAACGCTTTCGAGATCACAGATTTTCGAGGAATTTGCCGCGAACAACCGCCTCAGAAGGTGAAGGAGAGCCCGCCTTCCACGCTGCGCTGCGCTTCTGCAAAATACAGCGTGCTGCCGTCGCGGGAGACAAACGGCCGGTATCCTTCGGCCAGCAGATTGCGCACATCCACCAGTGCTTCCACTCCGTTGGGAATCATGCGGCGATAACGAATCGGCTGTCGCACCAGGAAACTCAGATACGGATCCGCACTGCCGGTCGCGAACGCATTCACGGCCGTCAGCGTCCCTGGATTCTGCCAGCGATACGATGCACGCCACTGCATTCCCGACGCTGCCAGTTTGCCGCGAACCGCCGCCCCGCACATCGGCGTCTCATGGGCCTTCATGCCGTCCAGCATCTGATCGAGACTCCGTGACCCCGGCGATGCTCCGTTCATCTCGAGCGCATCGCCCAACGCCACGTCGAACGAAATCCATGTGCTGCCATTCACCCGCTGCTCCACCTCGCTCAGGATTCCATTGCCGGCGTAGCTCTCTCCGCTGGCGCGCAGCAGATCGCTGGTTTCGTCGTACAGCAGGTTATCGCCGGCCCAATCTGCCGCCGAGATGTTGCCCCCTCCACTGACTACGGGATGATCCACGCGCTCGTGCCACGCCACTACCTTCACGTGCAGCGCGCCTTCGCTCTTCCCGGCTGCAACCTCCTGGTGAACTCCCTGTTCCAGCGCGAGTCTGCCGTCCCGCTCGCCCAGTTTCGGCTCTACAGTGGATTCGCGGTCCAGATCATCCACCTGCTGGATGCCCGGCGCGGTGGAAACTCGATACGAAATAAAATTGCCGCCCCGGCGCATCGTCACCGTGGCAAAAGGATGATTCACCAGCAGTGCGTCTCCCAGATGAACCGCCTCGGTCTCATCGCCGAATTCCGCCTGCACGGATTCGCCGAAGTTCATCGACTCTCCGCTGCGCATCGCGATGACCTGCAGTCCCTGGCTGGTCGGCCCTCCGGCAATATCGGGCCGTGTCTCCACGGCGGCCACGGTGCGGAACGTTCGTCCCGGCGCAAGCTGCTGCTCATATCCCGCCATCGCATTCAGAGCAGGGTCCTCCGCCTGGCTGAGATCGGCGCGAAAGATCATCGCGCGTCCATCATCGGGGGCCCGTTCCATTTCGAAATCGTTATGAACTCCGCCATCGCCGAACCCGCTCTGGCCGCCGCGCACCGTCACCCGCGCTTTCAGTTCGGGCGCCGACCCGTCGCCGTTCGTTACCACCACCAGCGGGCCATCCTGCAGCATCCGCAGCAGAGGCCGATTCGCCGACAGTCGCAGAGTCCACGTCCAGTCATCCTTCGGCTCATCCGCCGACCGCGGCTTCGCCGGCAGCCAGCGGAACGCTTCGTAGAGAGTGTCGAGAGTGAGATTCACCACCAGTTTCGTTCCCCCGATCACCCGCAGGTTCTCTCGCAGCGTCGGCAGGAAGAGGGCGCCGGAAGCCTTTACTTCGTAGATTCCCGGAAGAATGGTATCGATACGATAGCGCCCGTGCTCGTCGGTGAAAACCTCGCTCGCCACGGTCAAATCGGGCCTGAGCAGTTCCACCGCCGCACCGGCCTGGGGCACGCCCCGGCTGTCCCGCACCATCCCCGTCAGGCTGTTGGACTGGGCGCTCGCCTGCACTCCCGCCGCGCACAACACGACCGCAGCAACCAGAATCGGTCCGGAGATGGAGGTACGTCTGCTCACTCAGTCAGTGATCTTTGCTCCCTGGCGTGCTCCCTAAGATTTTTCCTGCCTCGTGGCTCTTGCGACCACTGAAGCGCCGATCCCGTTCCGGACGTGGGCGCCCGGAAACCGAATTCCTGTGCCTAATCCACCGTAAAGGGCGCCGACTGCGCAATCTGCTGTCGTGTTACGTCGTCGTTCACGCTGATCTTCACGATGTACTTCCCAGGCACCAGACTAGCAAGGGGGAGGGTCTTCTCCAGTGTCAGCTGGTCCGAACTGGCCCCCAGCTTTTTCGAATCTTCCTGTGCATCCAGAATCGACTTGTTCGTGTCCGTATTCAGAATCTCGTAGCTGATTCTGGCGTTATTCTGCTTGCTCTTCTCGTCCAGACCGAGATTATAAACCTGCATCCAGAAATTCAGGCTCTGGCTCCGATGAAACAGCGCCGGCGAAGCCGGATTCGTCGTCACCCGCGGGCGTACATACGTGTTCCCGAGGATGAACGATCCCGCCCCGATCTCTTTCGACGGCACCCGCTCCATCTTGTCCGCCAGAATCAGCGAAGAGGCGGCAAGGTGGTCGTCGTCGTAGCGCGGCACCGTAATCGCCTGCGCCCACACCCCCACATGGTCCGGATTGCCCACGTCCTTGATCGCAATGTCGATCCGATAACGGCCGGGCCGCAACGGAAAAGCCTTCCAGTAGAGCTCGGCCCCTTCCATCTCTCGCGGCAGCAGTTCCGCCGGATAAGGCCCCGCCTCTACCGGATCCTCGAAGCTCTGCACCACCCGGTCGGTGATCGTAGAAATCCGGCCGATAATGCTCACGTCGCCTTTCGAAACCCCGTCCTTGGTCGTGAAGGTGATGTCGCGGTTCTTGATCTGCAGCGTGATCGGCACCAGCACCGTATCGTCTGTCACCTTCACAAAGTCGGTGCGCACCTCGAACGGGAAGAAGGGCCCGTTCAGAACCTTATGGCTCGAAAGGAAACTGGCCAGGTCCATGTCTTTGAACTTGATCTCCGGCGGCGCCTCGAGCTTCGCGAACAGTTCCATGCGATCGAATTCCTTGCTCTGATTCGTCGTGCTGTCAGGTCCCGGCCCCAGGTCTTCCAGTCCGCCCTTGAAGCGGTCTGCCTTCTTCGCCATGCCCATCTCTTCATAGAGCGTCTGGCCGGCGTTGGGCACATGCAGCAGCGCATCCTTCTCCGATCGGTCGATGGTCATGTGGTAATCGCCGCACATGCACGAATCGACAAACTCGATGTCGATGTTTTCCCCGATCCCCTCCAGGTAGCGGTAGTGCCAGGTCTCGAATGGATAAGTCGAGGTCTCCCCGCCGCCTTCCTCGACGGGGCGCTCATAGTTGCCGCCGCTGGGATGCGAATCGGTGCTGTCCGGCGGACCAAAAGCGATGTAGATGTGCCCGCGATCCGTCATCCATCCCGGCTTGCCCGCCGCGTAGTGCTCGTTCGCGTAGGCGATACGCCGATAGTGCTCCTCGCGGAACTCATTCTCCGGCGAATCCGGGTTCGGATTCCTGCGCCGCCAGAACTGCTCGATAAAGGCATCCCGTTCCTCGTCGTTGCTGAGGCTCATGAACGCCTTTTTCTCCTGATCCGTAATGATCCAGCGGACATCCTCGTCCAGCCACTTCTTGTAGGCTGTCCCGATTTCCTGCTTCAATTCCTTCTGCTGCTTGAACCGCTCTTTGTCCGAGAGCTGCCTCTTCAGAGGATCCTGATTATCTTGTTGGTTTTGCGTCGAGTCCTGGGCGATCGGAGTCGAAGACGGGGCCGTGGACTGCGCGCGAGCTGCCACACTTCCGGCACCGGCCAGCAATGCGATCAGGATCGCGGAATGGAGGGACAATCGATTCCCGGACATACGCCGATGCTACTCCTTGGGGGGCGCATTCAATTCTACGAGCCTGGAGCGGGCCTTTCAAGCAAATCCTTGTATCCTAAAAACCCCCTCCGCCCTGCCCCGCGCAACCCCATTACACAGACGAATCCGGCCCCCGACCTGTTATCATGGCGTGGAAATCTTCTTCGGCATCTCACCGGCCGCGCCCTGCAGGCGTCGAACCCCTGGAGCCATCTCGAATGTTCCAGCTAAAGGGACTCGCCCGCCAGGAAGATCGCTGCACGTCCGAGGGCGTCGTTGGGGATGCCGGGGGAACTGCCACCACCGGAATTGCGTAACCCATCGCGAAGGAACTACTGCTTTGAAAAAGATTCTTATCATTATTGCTGCCGTCGTGGTTCTCGCCGCGGTCGTAGGGCTCACTATCGTTCGTGCTCAGTCCGGCTACACCAAGGTCCTGATCGGAACTGTCGCTAAGGAGAACCTGGTTTCCATCGTGAGCGCCACCGGCCAGATCAGGCCCAAAACTTACGTCAACGTCGGCGCCAACGCCATGGGCCGCGTTACCCACTTCTACGTGAATGAAGGCGACCACGTTAAGAAGGGCCAGGTCGTCGCCACCATCGAGAACGTCCAGCAGGAAGCCAATGTCACCGCGCAGCAGGCCACCATCGCCTCCTACCGCACCGACATCAATTCCTATATCGCCGCCGAGAAAACCGCCCAGGCCAACGTCGATCATGCCCAGGCCGACCTCGAGCAGAAAAAGCTCGACTATGACCGCGCCAAGGCCCTCTTCCAGGCCCAGGTCATGTCCAAGCAGGACTTTGACGGCAAAAAAGCCGCCTACGACCTCGATGTCGCCTCCCTCGCCCAGGCCGTCGCCGGTCTCTCCCAGGCCAGAGCCAATACCGCCTCCGCCCGCGGCCATCTCCAAACCCAGGTGGCTGACCTCAAGGTCAACGAGGACCTCCTCAATCGCACCATCGCCGTCGCTCCCTTCGATGGCATCGTCACCAACGAGCCCATCCGCCAGGGCGAAATGGTCGTCACCGGCATTCAGAATGCCGAGGGCTCGACGCTCATGACCCTCGCCGACATGTCCGTCATCACCGCCGAGGTCAAGGTCGACGAAACCGATATCGTCAACGTCCACAATGGCCAGGAAGCCGACGTCACCGTCGACGCTCTGCCCGGCAAAGTCTTCAAAGGCCACGTTACCGAGGTCGGCGATCAGGCCCTCCTGCGCTCCACCGGCGTCTCTACCAGCCAGTCCACCAGCGGCGTGGAGGAAGCCAAGGACTTCAAAGTTGTCGTTACACTCGACACGCCCTCTGACGATCTGCGCCCAGGTCTGTCCACAACGGCGAAAATCACTACCGCGCATAAAGATGACATTGTCGCTATTCCCATCCAGGCGCTCACCATGCGCGATCCGAAGCAGCTCAAAGAGGGCAGCACATCGAAGACGCAGACCGTCTCTGCCGCCACGAACAGCTCTCAGCAAAACTCACAGCAGGTGCAGGGTGTCTTCGTGGTCACCAAAACCAACGGGAAAGATCGCGTCCACTTCGTCCCCGTCACCACCGGCATCACCGGAGCCACGGACATCGAAGTCACCAGCGGCATCAAAACCGGCGACCGCATCGTCACCGGCACTTATCACGTGCTGCGCGATCTGAAAGAGGGAGCGCTGGTCAAGCAGGACACCACGCTCGCTGCTCCTACAACCACGACTTCGTCGTCCTCATCGTAAGCTGGGAACCAGGGCCCCCTTCAGCGCGTACAAAACCAGCATGGCAACAGGAGTCCTCATGGCGGCAGAAACATCAACCGAAACGGAACTCCGGTCCGCGTCCGACGCCTCCCAGGGCGACATGATCGTGGTCGAAGACCTCTGGAAAACCTACGACATGGGCTCCGAACAGCAGGTCCAGGCTCTCCAGGGCATTACCCTGCGCATCCGCCGCAACGAGTATGTGGCCATCATGGGTCCCTCCGGCTCCGGCAAGTCCACGCTGATGAACCTCATCGGTTGTCTCGATACGCCCTCCCAGGGAAAATACTGGCTCAACGGCCACCTCGTCAGCGAGCTCAACGACGACGAGCTCGCCCGCATCCGCAACAAGGAAATTGGCTTTGTCTTTCAGACCTTCAACCTGCTGGCTCGCGCCACCGCCCTTCACAATGTCGAGCTGCCCCTCATCTATAACGGCACACCGGCGGAAGAACGTGACACACGCGCCAAAGGTGCGCTGGCGGCTGTGGGCCTTGAAGCACGCATGAACCACAAGCCGAACGAGCTCTCCGGTGGACAGCGTCAGCGCGTTGCCGTCGCCCGCGCCCTTGTCAATAACCCGTCCATCATTCTCGCCGACGAACCCACCGGCAACCTCGACTCGAAGACCGGCGAGGAGATCATGGCGCTCTTCGACGATCTCCACCGCAAGGGCAACACCATCGTCCTCGTTACCCACGAGCAGGACATTGCTGAATACGCGCATCGCGTCGTGCACATCCGCGACGGGAAGATCTTCTCCGATCAACCCTCCTCGCGCGCCGGCGCGGTCAGCTAGAACCAGCGTCGCCCCAGCCCCGGCACCGCGGCCCCCCTGCC
>JBAVUB010000606.1:0-2125 GCA_049696575.1 Acidobacteriaceae bacterium
GACTAGTAGTGTCTCGGTTCGATGAAACGTTTCAGCGAAGGGCAGCATTGGAGTCTCCGCCCATGCGTTTCACATACTCGGCCTTGAAGTTCTTCTTGGCCCGGAACAGCAGAACCCGCAGATATTCCCCATCCACACCAAACTCGCGGCACACGTCTCCCCGATCCTTCTCCTCGAGAAAAATCGCCTTCAGCAGCGAGCGATCCTTCGCCGGCATCTCCTCCAGAATTTCCCTCACCTTTTCCCCAAGCTGTCGCGTTGCGGCGATGTCGTGCGCGCTGGCGCCGGTGGCCGGCAGCTCCGGACGGTCTTCCTCGTCGAGCGACTCGCTGCGCGAGGACGCGCGGTAATGCTCGAAAAGCACGTTGTTGCAGACCGTGTTGACGAACGCCCCAAAACGTTCCGGTTGGCGCACGCCGTTCTCTTTGCGCAGGGTTGCCAGCACGCGGGCAAAGGTTTCCTGGCGCACATCTTCGACGGCCTGGGGAGATTTCAGCCGCGAGCGGAGCTTCAGGTGGAGCAGCTGGGTGAAATAACCGACAAAATGCTCCTGCGTGCGAGGGTCTCCTGCGCAGAGACCTTCGATATAGCCTGCATCGAACGCGAAAAACTGCAAAGAAGTCCTCGCAAACCCGGGAGGACGCGAGTATAGCATCGGCCCCTGGCGCGCATTGAGCTTGTGATCGACCGAAGGCGGCCGGACGTGCCTCTGCGCGCCAGAGGCACGCTGTGGCCCTGCATTGCGAACCAACTCTGGACTCATACCCTGCGCCCTTCGGACTGCATCACGCTCCACGGCAGGCCGGCTGCGGCCAGCTCAGCCCGCCAGTGGAGTCGGAGTCCGATCCAGCCGCCACTCAGCCAGATGGACAGGGGAAGAGCGAACTCAGGGCAGAAACAGGAACACAGGTGCATCAGCGATCCGGGGAAGTTCCAGAGTGTCAGCCGCGCCATCGCACGCTCCGATTGCGGTCCCCATCCTCGTGGGTCGGAGATGGGTACCGCGGTTATGGATTCGCCGCTGCTGGTTGGCACGACGACTTTCTCCTGGAGCATGGTGTGCGGGCGTGCCCCGCCGTTTCATCGGGTGGCGCATCTTTCTGGCTGTATGGCGGACTCTCTGCGGCGCGCTCCCAGGGGCGCCTGTCCGAACCCGGCCACTCACCCGCTATACTCGATGGGAGTTTTTCCCTGGAGCGTGCATGAAATCCACTCTGGCTGCTACCTTCGTCTGGCTCTGCGTCCTGTGCGCAACACCGGGACCGGCACAGACGAAGCGCGCGCTCCTGATCGGCATCAACACCTACCAGCCGGCCGGCACCAAAGCTCAGCATCCTGATGGCTGCACCTACGGACGCTGCGAGCTGGGCTACTTTGAGAATCTCGACGGCGCCGTCAACGATGCCCAGTCCATGGCCGACGTCCTCACCAGTCCCAAGTTTGGATTCCCGGCGAATCAGGTCGTGCTGCTCACCAATCCAGCGCCGCCTCACCCAGGCGCAAGCGAGACCATCCTGCCCGCCGATCAGACGAATCGCGACGGCATTCTCGCCGCGATGCAGAAATACCTCGTCGACGTTCCCCAATCCGGCGATACCGTTGTCTTCTATGCGGCCAGTCACGGGTCGCTGCGCATCAACAGCAAAGGAACCAAGCTCACCGTGCTCGTGAACGGCAAATATGTGCCTGCCGACAGCACCCTGGTTCCTTCCGACGCCTGGAAAGGCGGCTACGACGTTCGCGATCGTGAAATGACCCACATCTTCAACGCCGCGTTGGACAAGGGAATTCACCTCACCGTCATCCTCGACAACTGCCACAGCGGCGGCATCAGTCGCGGCATCCAGCCAAAGTATCGCGAACGTGACCTGGCCTTCGATCCGCGCGACGTCGCCGAAGCTCCGGACCTGCTCCCGAATGGCGACCCGCGTCCTGCGCCCACCGAGCGGAAGGAGAATCCCGCGCTCGTGCTTTCCGCTGTCCAGCAGGACCAAAGTTCCAAGGAAACGCCCGACACCATCCCTCCCGCCGAACCGCATGGCGCTTTCACCGCCGCTCTGGTCGAGGCCCTGCAGGTTCTGCCCGCCGATGCGCCGGCCGCGGTCGTCTATCAGCGAGTCAGGGC
>JBAVUB010000607.1:0-15187 GCA_049696575.1 Acidobacteriaceae bacterium
GGCGAACGATCCGCGCGTGAACCGGCGGGAAGCGGAGCAGATCGTAGTGGCGCTGCGCGATCGTGGATTTCCGGTGGAATACATTCTGGCTCCCGATGAAGGTCATGGATTTCAGCGGCCGGTGAACAATGCGGCGTTGTTTATGGAGTCGGAGAAATTCCTGGCGCAGCATTTGGGCGGGCGATACCAAGAAGGCGGAACGCCGGAGGCGGTGGCTCGGCTGAAGGAAATCGAAGTGGATCCGAAGACGGTGGTGGTGGCGCAGGCAATGCAGGCGGGCGCGGTGGGAGTGCCGAAGACCGCGGTGGATCTGACGGCGGCAACGTTTCATTATCAGGTGAATATCCAAATGGGCGGCCAGCAGATGGCGATGAAACTGGCGACGACGATCGAGGATGGTGGGGGGACCTGGACGGCGACGGACACGATGGATACGCCGCAGGGGAGCGCGACGGATGTGGCGACGATCGACAAGTCGAGCCTGATTGTGAAGAAGCGGAGTGTCAAGCAGGGACCGGTGGCGATCGATCTGGATTTCGCCGGTGATAAGGCAGCGGGGCAGTTCACGATGAACGGGCAGACACGGCCGATTGCGGTGGATCTGGGCGGCCCGCTGTTTGGGGATGCGGCAGGGGGAGATCAGGTGGTCGCATGCCTGCCGCTGGCGGAGGGGTACAGCACGACATTCCGCAATTTCGATTTGCAGTCGCAGAAAGTGCAGCTGATGCAGTTGAAAGTGGCGGGCGTGGAGAAGGTGACGGTGCCGGCGGGGACCTTCGACGCGTATCGGCTGGAGCTTGTGTCGTCGGATGGCGGGGTTAAGAAGACGCTGTGGATCGACAAGGACTCGCGGAAAGTGGTGAAGGCGTCGGCGGTGGTTGCGTCGATGGGCGGCGCGGTGGTGACGGAGGAGCTGGCGCCGTAGGGATGCCTGGCGAAAGCCACGGCAGCCAGAGGCCGCGATGGCCGAAGTTGGTCCCGGTTCAGGGGTCGTGGCGGAGTTGTTCGCAGGCGATGGCGGCCTGGCCGAGGGAGATGCCGCCGTCGTTGGCGGGGACTTCGCGGTGGGAGAAGACTTCGAAGCCTTCGCTGCGTAGCGACTCAAGGCAGCCTGCAAGCAGGAGCGCGTTTTGAAAGCACCCGCCGCTGAGGCAGATGCGGTTGAGATGCAGATCGGTGCGCATGCGGCGGCAAACTTCGACAATGGCGGCGACGAGCGTGTGGTGGAAGCGGGCAGCGATGTGGGACTGCGTCTGTCCGGCTTCGAGTCCAGCGACGATCTGGTGAATCATGGGGCGGAAGTCGATTTCGTTGGGAGAAGCGGCCGTGAGGGCGAAGTCGTACTGATCTGGTGCAGGATCGCGGTGGGAATCGGCGGCGGCTTCGAGCATCATGGCGGCCTGGCCTTCGAAGGAGACGGTGTGGCGAAGGCCGATGAGCGAGGCGACGGCGTCGAAGAGACGCCCGGCGGATGAGGTGGGGATGGTGTTAACGCGGCGGGTGAGCATGGCGTCGATGACGGGGAGGCGCTCGGCGTCGGCCATCGCGGACCAGCGGGGGGAAGCGGGGATGGCGCCGAAGGTGTCGAGGAGATAGCTGCGGGCGACACGCCAGGGTTCGCGCACGCCGGAGTCGCCACCAGCAAGAAGGACGGGGCGCAGGCGCGCATAGCGATGGAAGCCGAGGTAATCCGCGGCAAGGAATTCGCCGCCCCAGATGGTGCCGTCGGCGCCGAAGCCGGTGCCATCCCAGGCGACTCCGATGACCCGGCCCTGGAGCTGATGCTCCGCCATGCAACTGGCGATGTGGGCGTGGTGATGCTGGATGCCGATGCGGCGGAGATTTTCGAGTTTAAGCGCGAACTGCGTGCTGAGATAGCCGGGGTGCAGATCGTAGGCGACCGCCGTGGGCGTGACGTGGAAGAGACGCGACATGCGTTCCAGAGTTTCCTCGAAGAAGCGGAGGGTCTCGAAGTTTTCAAGGTCGCCGAGATGCTGGCTGGGGATGGCGAATCCGGCGCGGGTGAGGCAGAGGGTGTTTTTCTGCTGCGCGCCACAGGCCAGGACTTCAGCTTCGCCGCGGCCGAGAAAGACAGGCATGGGGGCGTAGCCGCGAGCGCGACGGAGGAGCATGCCCTGGCCGGAGACGACGCGGACAACGGAGTCGTCAACGCGGGTGTGGATACGGCGATTGTGGTGGGCGAAGGCGTCGGCGATGCCAGCGAGATGCTGCTCAGCTTCGGCGTTGTCGATGACGATGGGTTCTTCGCTGATGTTGCCGCTGGTCATGATGAGCGCGGGATCGGAATTCCAGCGCTCACGCAGGATGCGGAAGAGGAGATCGTGCATGGGCGTGCAGGGGAGCATGACGCCGGTGGTGGGATTGAAGGGGGAGACGGCTTCGGCGAGATCGGCACCCGGGCGGCGGCGGAGCAGGACGATGGGGCGCTCGCGGCTGAGGAGGGCGCCGCGTTCCTCTGCTGAAACAAAACAGAGGGAGGCGGCGACGTCGGCATCGGCGACCATGATGGCGAAGGGTTTTTCGCTGCGACGCTTGCGGCGGCGGAGCTCTTCGACCGCGGCGGGCTGGCGCGCGTCGCAGGCGAGCTGATAGCCGCCGAGTCCTTTCCAGGCAACGATGCCACCGGCGCGGAGAAGGTCGGAGACGCGGGAGAGAATGGCGCGGGAGGTCTCTGGGGATGAAGATGCGCCGGGGCCGGTCTCGGTTTTTTCGTGGAGAATGAGGCGCGGGCCGCAAACAGGGCAGGCGTTGGGCTGGGCGTGGAAGCGGCGGTTTTCGGGATCCTTGTATTCGCGCAGGCAGTCGGCGCACATGGCGAATTCCGCCATGGTGGTCATGGGGCGGTCGTAGGGAACGTCGAGGATGATGCTGTAGCGCGGGCCGCAGTTGGTGCAGTTGGTGAAGGGATAGTCGTAGCGGCGATTGGCGGGGTCGAAAGTGTCGGCGAGGCAGGCTTCGCAAACACAGATGTCAGGCGGGACGAGGGCGAAGGCCGAACCGGCGGCATCGCTTTCGTGGATGGCAAAGGCGGAATCGCCGACGATGGGGATTTCGGTGCGGAGGATTTGCGCGATGCGGACCAGCGGCGGCGCTTCGGCGGGAAGGGCAGTGACGAAAGCTTCGACGGTCGCGGGGTTTCCTTCTACTTCAATGAAGACCCCGCGGGGGGAGTTGAGGACGAAGCCGGCGAGCGCGTGGCGGCGGGCCAGGTTATAGACGTAGGGCCGGAAGCCGACACCCTGGACGACGCCGCGAATCTGTAACTGCAGGCGAATTGTTTCGTTGTCGGGAATCGTCTGCGCTCCGTTGAACCCTGAGCTTCATTATTGACCAGACGATTCCCGAGAGAGCATGGCGCGGGCCAGGCGGCGCTCAGGCGGCCTGGACGAACTCGAGCTCCAGAGTGATGTGCACCTCTTCGCCCACCATCACTCCGCCGGTTTCAAGAGGGGCGTTGAAGGTGAGGCCAAACTCCCTGCGGTCGATGGTGGTTGTGGCCGTGACGCCGACGCGGGTGTTCCCCCACGGGTCCTTGACAGGCGGAGTGGGACCTTCGACGGTGAACTCGACTTCGCGGGTGACGCCGTGGATGCTGAGCGGGCCGGCGACGAGAATGCTGCCATTGGCGCGGCGCGTGACGCGGGAGGAGCTGAAGGTTAGGGCAGGGAACTTCTCGACGTCGAAGAAGTCAGGACTCTTGAGGTGGGTGTCGCGCTGGGGGTCGCGGGTGTCGATGGAGGCGGCATCGATGGAGGCTTCGACTCGAGATTTGGCAACGTCGGTGGAATCGTAAGTGAGCTTGCCGGAAACTCCGGTAAAGCGGCCGCGGACGTTGGAGATCATCATGTGGCGGACGCGGAACTCGGCGGCGGAGTGAACGGGGTCGATATTCCAGGTGGTGGTGGTGGTGGCGGGCGAAGCCGCGGCGGCGGTCATAGTTGTGTTTCCTCCTCTGGAATGGATGCGCGAGGAGGAGATTCGGTGCAGCGGGGGGCGGGCGCCTGGCTCAGGGTTTTGAGGGGGGAATCGCGAGGGCGAGCTAGCTGGAGAGAACGAGCTGGTCGCCGGGCTCGATGTTGAGGTGGCTGATCTGGCCGGGGGCAAGCTCGAGGACGCTGTGGGTCTTGAAGCTGACGGGGGTGAGACGCCAGGGGCGGAGGCGCTGCCAGGTTTTGAGGACGCAGAGGTTTTTGTCCAGAGCAATGACGTCGATGGCAAAGCGCATCCACATGGTGTGAACGCCGGAGGAAGGGCGGATGAGGAGGCCGGCACCGTCGTCGAGGGAGGATTTTCCGAGAAGGCCGAACAGCCGCGTAGAAAACGTGTCGGCGAGACCGATGCGCGATCCGACGGTTACGGCCTTCTCGGGGATGGTGACAGTCATGTATTGCACAGGGCACAGCCTCTCCGCCGGCTTGCAGGCGGTATTCGCCTCCGATGCGCGAGGGATTTCCCGAGGCGGACGGGGTGAGGGTCCGCGGCTGGAGGATCCACGTGGCCGGTACTGGTTGGGGTCCTGAGCAACGGTGCTCAGGACAGTGGGAGCCTGGGAATCAGGCTGTTCTCTTTCTGCGCAGCAAGATCACGCCGAACACCAGAACCGCAAGAGCGCCGGCGACCGCGCGGATCATCAGGGATCCACCCATGGCATACTCCTTTCCCGGCATGCGCCGTAGTCAGGGGAATGAGCTCCCGAGAGAGAAGAGATTACGCAGACTTCGACTTCCTTCTGCGCAGAATGATGACGCCGACAACAACCACTGCGAATGCAAGCGCGACAACGCGCACAATCATGGACGATTCCATCGTGAATCTCCTTTCCGGTTCGCCCAGGAGGAGTGGGCGCACGCAAATTCCAGCAAACTTGTGGTTTCCCAGTTCATTTGAGGTTGGCGCTCAGAGTCAGGATTGCGGGAGCCAGCAGCACAATGAAGAGGCAGGGAAAGATGAAGAAGACGAGGGGAAAGAGAATCTTGATTTTGGTTTTGGCGGCCGCTTCCTCGGCGCGCTGACGCCGGGCGGTACGAATCTCCTCGGAATAACGGCTGAGAGCGCGGACGATGGGCGTGCCGAAGCGGTCGGTCTGCTGCAGCATGGTGACGAGGGACGTGAACTCCTCGAGCTTGGTGCGGTCGGCCATGCTTTGCCAGGCATCGAGACGGGGCTTGCCGGCGCGCTGTTCCAGATTGATCTGGTTGAATTCCTCGTTGAGCTCGGGATAGCTGAGGGCGATTTCCTGGCCGATGCGCAAGAGGGCCTGATCGAGGCCGAGGCCGGCTTCGACGCAGATGACGAGCAGGTCGATCGCGTCGGGAATGCCTTTCTGAATCTTTTTTTTGCGTTTATTGACGGCGCGGGTGAGCCATATATCGGGAAGCAGATAGCCGACTGCGGCCAGGGCGAGGCACCAGAAGGCGGTGTTGGTGTGGATGAAGGTGCCGCCGAGGACGCCGGCGACGGGGCCGACGAAACGGGCGGTGAAATAGAGGTCGAGCTGGCTGCCGCCTTTGAGGCCGGCAGTGACGAAACGCTGGCGGAGCCTTTCATCTTCGGAGAGTCCGAGGCGCGCGCGGAAGCCGCGGGCCAGGGAGAGGAGCCGGTCCTTGGCCTTCTCCTTGCTGCGGACGGTGCGCTTGTCAGGGCGGTCGCTGGTGACGATGTCAAGAATGCGGCGGGCCTGCTGCGACGGGCGCAGGAGGAGGGGCGCGCACAGGAGGGTAATCACGCAGAAGACGGTGAGGGAGAGCGCAATGTAGAAAAAGATCACCATAATCGTCTCACCCTAAACATCGATGGAGTTGATGATGCGGTTGATGAAGAAGGCGCCGAGAATGATAAGGCAGGCGCAAAGCCCCAGGAGTTTGTGCCCGAACGGGTCATGGAACAGGGGCTTGGAATAGCCAGGATCCATCACGTTGATGAGCAGCATGACGACAACGGGAAGCAGAGTGAGGATCCAGCCGGTGAGACGGCCCTGAGCGGTCTGCACGCGAATCTCGCCCTGGATACGCTGCCGCTCACGAATCACGTTGGTGGTGCGATCGAGGACCTCGACCAGGTTGCCGCCGGTTTCGCGCTGGACGACGATGGCAGTAACGAGGACGCGCAGATCGGCGGAGGGGACCCGGTCGATGAGCTGCATGAGGGCGTCGCGGAGAGGGAGGCCGAAGTTCTGCTGGCGAAAAACCTCGCTGAACTCGGAGCAGGCCGGCTCGGGAGCGCCCTGGGCCATGATTTCGATGGCGCCGGCGGTGGAATGACCGGCGCGGAGAGAGCGGGCCATCATATCGATGGCGTGGGGGAGAGCTTTTTCAAAGGCGCGCAGGCGGCGGTAGCGGGCAAAGGCGATGCGGGCCCAGGGCAGCGTGGCGCAAACGAGGGCGGCTGGAACAACCGCGGCGACGAAGGGGGCGAAGAAGACAGTGATGAGGGCGCCGATGGCGGCTGCGGCTGCGGTCTGCACAAAGAGGGCCGAGGCGGTGGTGTTGATAGCCGCCTGGGAGATCCACTTTTGCAGCGATTGCATGGAGATGTACTTGCTTACGGACTGGCCGATCCAGTCGAAACGGCTGCTGGCGGTTTTGCGCAGGAGTTCATTGGCCTGGAGGGCGGCAGAACCGGGGATGCCGGATTTGTCTATGGAAATGGCGGCCAGCCGGGACTGCAGCGTCTTATCGATGCGGCTGGGCCCGGTGGCGAGGGTGACTGCCCCGAAGGTGATGATCAGGATGGCAAAGAAGCTGGAGGCGATCAGGATCATGAGTGCTTGACCTCACACTTCCACGTTGTGATCGACGAGGCCGGGCGGGATAGGAATGCCCGCAGCCTTGAGCCGTTCGGTGAATTTCGGAACGATTCCGGTAGAGCGGAAGCGTCCTTTGACCTTGCCGCTTTCCGACATGCCTTCCTTTTCGAAGACGAAGATGTCCTGCATGCTGATGACGTCGCTGTAGGCGCCGGTGAGCTCGGTGACGTGGGTAATGCGGCGCGAGCCGTCGGCCATGCGCGCCACCTGAACGATGAGGTGGATGGCGGAGGCGATTTGCATGCGAATGGCTTTTTCGGGGAGCCGGATGTCGCCCATCATGCACATGGTTTCCAGACGAGCCAGGCCGTCGCGGGGGGTGTTGGCGTGAATGGTGGTGATGGAGCCGTCGTGGCCGGTATTCATGGCCTGCAGCATGTCCATGGCTTCCTCGCCGCGGACCTCGCCGAGGACGATGCGGTCGGGACGCATACGGAGAGCGTTGATGACCAGCTCGCGCTGGCGGATAGCGCCTTTGCCTTCGACGTTGGGCGGGCGAGTCTCCAGGCGGACGACGTGATCCTGGCGAAGCTGCAACTCGGCCGAGTCTTCGATGGTGACGATGCGTTCTTTCTCTGAGATGAAACTGGACAGGGCGTTGAGCAGCGTGGTTTTGCCGGCGCCGGTACCGCCGGAGATGACGATGTTGAGCCGCGCCTGCACCGCCGCGCGGAGCATTTCCAGCATGGGATTGGTGAGCGCCTTGTTCTGAATCAGCTTCTCGGCGGTGAGAGGCGAGGAGCCGAAGCGGCGGATGGAGAGGATGGGGCCATCGATCGCCAGCGGCGGGATGATGGCATTGACGCGGGAACCGTCCTTGAGGCGGGCATCGACCATGGGCGTCGACTCGTCGACGCGACGGCCGACGGCGGAGACGATCTTGTCGATGACCTGCAACAGATGGCGATTATCGCGGAAGGTGACGCTGGTCCGGCTGAGCACGCCGCGGCGCTCCACGTAAACGTGGGTGGCAGTGTTGACCAGGATGTCGTTGATGGTGTCGTCTTTGAGGAGTTGCTCGAGAGGGCCGAGGCCGAAGACTTCGTCGAGGACTTCCTGGGCGACGCGGTCGCGCTCAGAGGAACTGAGGGGGACGCCCTGTTCGGCGATGATCTGCTGAATGAGGGCGAGAAGCTGGAGCTGGCCGGCGCGGGTTTCCTGGGCCTCGCCGAGCTTTTCGAGGTCGAGGCGATTGATGAGCTCGGCGTGGACGGCGGACTTGAGTTCCTGCTGTTCCTTTTCGCGCAGGGGGCGGGCATTGGGCGCGCCGGTGCGCAAGCCGGGGCTGTTAGTGCGGAGATTGTTGCCTTCCGGACGTGTCTGCGTGAGGTTGAGCGTTAGATCGCTCATCGCTATTCAGTCCTTTTCTGGCCGAACAAAGAGAAGCCTTTGCGGGCCGGCTGGGATTTAACAGCCGTTTCCTCGCCGGTGAGCATGGAAGTCCAGCGGGTGAACTGGCCGGAAATCTCCGACTTCTTGTCGGGACCGATCGGCTCGCCGACGTTGATGGCGCGCTGGCATTCGGTATAGGCGTTGCAAAGGCGGACTTCCACCGGGACGCGAATGGCCTTCTCGATCTGCTCGATGGCGATGGCGCCGTGGGAGGAATAGCGGTTGATGATGACATGCAGGCGCGCGGAGGTGGACTCGTTGCGGCTGAGACCGTCGATGTAGCGGGAAAGGTCGCGAATGGCGCCGATGTCCGGGGTCGCGACCAGGTAGATCTGGTCGGAGCGGTCCATGACGGCGAGGGAAACTTCCTCAAGGGAAGTTTGGCAGTCGAGAATGATGTAGTCGTACTCGCCGCGGAGGAACTCGAGGGTGCGTTCGAGGGCGTCGGGATCGACGGTGCGAGTGAGGTCGTGGGATTCGGGAGAAGACAGGACTTCGAGTCCCGAGCCGTGCTTGGCGATAAAGCCGCGCAGCAGGGTGGAATCGAGGCGATTGACGTTGCGAATGAGCTCGTCGAAATGATAGCGGCTGCCATCAAGCCCAAGGTAGAGGCAGACGTGGCCGAACTCGGGATGGTTATCGATGAGCAGGACGCGCTTGTTCTTCTGGCGCACCAGGTAATAGGCGAGGGTGACGGCGACGGTGGTGGTGCCCACGCCGCCCTTGGCGCCAAAGAAAGAAATGATGTGGCCCGTGTTGCGGGCGCGGCCGGTATTGGTGGCCCACTGCCTCTCCTGGCGATCGAAGGTGTCCGCGAGCTGGCGAGGGTCGAGGGGGTTTTTGAGAACCTCGTTGCAGCCAGCGCGCATGGCAGAGAGCAGGAGATCGGGATCGTTGCGGCCGGAAAGCGCGGCGGCAAAGAATCGCCCGAAGAAAAGCTGCTGCAGGTAGGTGACGGTTTCGGCGGCGCCCGCGGGATCGCGATCGAAGTCGATGACGGCGATGACGAGGTCCGCGGCTTTGGTCTCCGCGGAGACGGCGGGACGACGGACGGCAGATACATACTCGTCGAAGTCGTCGTGGGTGACCGTCCAGTGGTGCTCAGAGGCGGCGTGGACGATTTTGTCCGTCAGTTCATGGTCGAGACCGACGGTCAGCAGCGCAACCGTGAGAGTCTGCGAATTGGAGGCCTGCTGGCTCATATCTGCATCCTTATCCTTAATTAATGAATCGGGACCTGCTGGGGTACAGGCTGCGGCTGAGGCTGAGGCGGCGGCGTTTTGGGCGCGATGCCCTTATCGAACTTCGAATTATCGATAAACGGGATGGCCGTCTTCGGCTGAGTGGGCGTGGGATTCTCGGACAGTGGATCCACGAGGGTGGGGGTGACGATGACCGCAAGCTCCGCAACGCTCTTGGTCACGTTCTTCGACTGGAAGAGTTTGCCCAGGATGGGGATGTCGCCGATGCCGGGAATCTTGGAGAGCTGGTCGGTGGTGCGGTTATCGAGCAGACCGGAGATGGAGAAACTCTGGCCGCTCTTCAACTCGACCTGAGTCTCGGCGCGGCGGGTGGAAATGGCCGGGATGGTGTAGCCGGAGATGTTGACTTCGTTGGTGTAGTCGAGAGCGCTGACTTCTGGCGCGACCTTGAGGTCAATGGTGCCGTCGGGGAGGACGGTAGGGGTAAATTCCAGCTTGACGCCGTAGGGGCGGAACTGAATGGTGACGGAGGTAAAGCCGCCGGTGCCGCCCTGGACGACCGGGTAGGGGAATTCGCCGCCGGAGAGGAAGGAAGCTTTCTCTCCGCTGATGGCGGTAATGGTGGGCTCAGCTAGGATCTGAACGATCTGTTGGCTGATGAGAGCCTGGACGGCGGCGCCGACCTGGAGATCCTGGTTGTAATAGAACAAACCCAGGAGGCTGCTGAGGGACAACAGCGATGCTGTTGACGTCGGAGCCGAGGTGGAGGTAGGAGGATTGGCTCCTACGGTAACGGCGCCGAACTGTCCGGTGCTGGAGTTGAAGCTGTTCAGGCCGGGGCCGAAGAAGTTGAAGCCGAGCTGCTGTGCTTTGGAGCGGTCGATCTCAATGATGCGGACCTTGAGCCGGACCTGGGGCGTATGTTTGGTGCCCACGAGCAGGGAATTGGCCACATCTTTGGAGAAGAGGCCGGCCAGTTTAGCGGCGGCGTCGGCGGTCTCATTGTTGGAGACGGTGCCAGCCAGGGCGATCTGGTCGCCGCGGCCCTCTACGCGGATGTTCTCGCTCGGAAAGGCGTCTTTCAGAGCATGGTGCAGGTCGGCCACATCGATGTCGGAGTTGATGAGATAGGCGCGGGATTGTCCGGTTTCATCCCAAAGCACGAGGCTGGCGAGGCCGGGGGCTTTGGAGGTGATGACGATCTGGTGAGGGCTGGAGGTGAACGAATCCAGCACGTCGGGGTTGCTGACGTAAACGCGCTTGAGGCGATTCTCAGTGTTGACGAACATGGAGCGGCCCACGAGCAGGTGAAGAGGCTCGCCGACGGCCTGCGCGCTGGTGCCCATGCCGCCAACGAAGGTAGTCGGCGTAGGGGCGGAGACGGGCTTTTCCTGAGCGCAGGCGACGGAAGATGCCGCCACCGCAAACGCCGCCGCCAGCAGGGCGGGTGAAAGCCTATGAGTTGTGCGCTGTCTGGTTATCATGCAATGCCTCAGTAAAAGCTGACCGCGGAGCGCTTATCGCCCAACATGGTTTCCACGACCCAGGGTTTAGGGGCATGGGGTTTTTGGACTACGGGCGCCGGCGGGGCTCCCTTGACGGTGGAGGGCAGGGCGGCCAGTTGCGCGAGGGCGACCGGGGTCGCATTCGCCGCGTTATGATCGCCGCCATTGCGCAGGACGAAGTGGATGGTTCCTTTCTCGCTGGCGAGGACGGCCTTTTCGGCCTCCTCGGGAGAGAGCAGGAGGGTGACGACATCCACGGAAACGGGCTTGCCGGAGGGATCGGGCTGTACCTGATGGCCAGCGGCGAGAACTTCGGCGTCCTGAAGGACGGTGGCGGTAACGGGATCCGGATGGGTGTTGTCCGTATAGGTGACGAGCACATCGACATGGGTGCCGGGCATGAGGAAGCCGGCCACGCCGACGACCTCATCGGACTTGAGGGCGATGGCGCGCATGCCGCTGGGAATCCTGCCGGTAAGGCCGATTCCGGAGCCGGCGGCGGCCAGCTGGCGATCGAGGATGGGCTGTCCGGCCGCCAGCGGATAGAGCACGGAGCGTCCAACAACGTCGTCGACCTTCATGAAGCTGCCGGTCAGCGGATGGGACTTGGGCCAGTCGATCATGGAGAGATCTTCACGGCGGATGGTTTCGCCAGGATCGAGGGAGCGGGCCGCGGCAACATACTGGTTAGGCGGCTGCACGGGCACGTGAGAAGCGTGGGCGACTCTGCGGCTGAGCCAGAACGTGAAGAGGCCGGAGATCACCAAAGCAGCGACGAGAGCAAGCATCAAGCGGCGAGCCATATCAGATCACCTTTGGAACGCCGTGAGGAACAGCGTCGTCGCGGTGCCGGCAGCAACAGCCAGGGCATAGGGAAGGCGCAGTGTCCTCGCATTCGCGAGATTAAGTTGTGGATGGGGGGCAAGACCCTCGATGCGATGATGCAGCGCGAGGGCGCCAACATTAAGGATGGTGTCCTTCAGTTTGCCGCGCCAGATGGCGAGGGCGAGGGCCATCACACCGCCGGCGAGGGCGGTGAGGACAAGAAGATAGGGAACCATAGGCATTCCGGCGATGGTGGCAACGGCGGTCATCAGCTTGACGTCGCCGGCGCCCATACCGCCAGCCAGCCAGAAGATAAGGAAGAGGACACCGCAGATCAAACCGGCAAGAGCAGCCAGACCGAGCTGCTTCCAGCCGCCGAAGGCGAAGTGCAGGAGCAGGCCGAGCAAAATGCCGGGCAAAGTAATGAAGTTCGGGATCCGGCGGCTGCGAACGTCGAAAACTGAGCCGACGATGGCGCAAACGAGCGCGGCGGCCGGGTACAGCCACTCGGAATGAAGATGCGACATGCGAAGATCCCCAAAATTTCGCCCCGTCCGGTGACCGGACGGAACTCAAAGCGATGCAACCAGCGGGAAGGACAGTTGCGATGAGAGGGAAACTTCCGGGGGGCACGAAACGGCTCCGAGGAGGCTGCCAGCACATCACGCCACGGCATCCCGGCCTGGAACTATCCCTTGCGGGAGGGGCCAGGAAATCCGCACGATGCTGCGTCGTCCTTCGGTACATGAGCCAGGCCGGCAAGCCAGAAACGAAGTGCCGGACACCGGGAAAAGGTCAGAAGCCAGAATGCCAGCGCCGATGGCTAACGGTTCGGAAGAAGCCGGAAGGGAGGTTGGAGGGTCGCGACCGGGGCCCAGACGACAGTGGCCGCGACCTCAGCTTGTTTGTTCGGATGCGGCCCTCTCGTCTTGCAGAGAGAAACCGAAACCCGTACCACCCAACCAGAGACCGGCAAAAACAGAAACCATCAGAACGTCAGTGAAGGTTACAGGCTGTTGCCGACCGAGTTGAATTCGTTGGAAATTTTGTTGCTCAGCGAGCCCATCGCGACGATGGCGCCCAGGGCGATGAGGGCCGCGATCAGAGCGTACTCGATCAGGTCCTGGCCGGACTCATCGTTCATCAGGTTCTTGAAAAGCAGTTTCATTACCGTTCTCCTTGTTATTAGCCGCACGGCCATCCTTGGTGACATCGTTTGGCCGCGTTGCGTTGGTGGTGATTGTTGTTACATTGCGCTGGAGGTGTGCTCTGTCGCAATGCCATTTAAGTGTTACCCTTTGCTACTTTTGTTCAAAACTCTGGTGCTAAATCGAAGCAATTGAGGCAATTGAGGTCACTAGTGAATCTCGTTACCGGCGGCACCGAACCTGCGTTACGACGCCGCCTGAGGGACGAAGACGAGAGCCCTCAGAAAATGGATCAGAGGCTGTTGCCGATGGAGTTGAACTCGTTGTTGATTTTGTTGTCGAGCCCTTTCATTGCGGTGATGGCAGCGACTGCAATCAAAGCCGCAATCAAGGCGTATTCGATCAGATCCTGGCCCGATTCATCGTTCAGTAAACTCGTCAGGAGCCGCGACGGTCGGTTCATTCTGTTCCTCCCAGTTGATTCGAGCGTTGCTGTTCTGTCGCAGAAGCGGGGAATGCAGCACGCTTTCAATCGTTGATGTGATTCTGCGGCGACTTGCGTCGTACCGCTATCCTCACTAGGTGTTAGCGCTTGCCACTTTCGTTGATCGCATCGGCCGGCAGGGGCGGAAGATGGGCAGCGCGGTCGATCCGGCAATGGCGACGAAGGGAAGGTTGCGGGCTCAAGAGATCCTGGCAACCTCTGTTTTCGATCAGAATTTCTTGCCGATCTGGGTGTAATCTTTCGCGATTTTCTTATCCATGCGGTGCAGCGCCACGTAGGCCGCGAGAACGATCAGCGCGGCGAGCAGGGCATACTCGAGCATGCCAGCGGCGGAGTCATCGCGCAGAAGGTGCTGCAGGAGATTTCGAGTAACTTTCATGCTTTTACCTTCCGTGAGGATGGCTACGCTGCTGCGCCAGACCTGGCGGCGGAGGCAGCGCATGTGCTGAGGATCAGAAGTAACCGAGGGAGTGCCCGAAAGCTATGGCTCATCAGTACTAAAGTCGTACCCCGTTCGGAGCAGGTAACTCCGGGCGATGAAATCACGCCTGGCGGAAAAGCTAATCCCTGGGGCCAAAAGTTAACGAAACGGTTAACCCCCATTCGGGGGAGGAATGCACGACTGTGTTATTCCAGCTCGTGGTGCGGGTTATCGACGGGGAAATGGCTTGCCATGATCATCATGAAGGACATTTTCCACAGTAACCTCCACGGACGGTGCGAGATGAGGGTCGATCTGCCGGCGCGCAGGACAGACGACCGGTGCTCGCGAATCCGGGGGTACTGCGGGGTCGAGGAGCATCACGGTTGCCGGAATTCCACGCCAAACCATCGCGCATAGACCAGGCCGCACGGGCACTGCTGATTGGGTTACTGTGCGCTGTTTCGGCATTTGTTTGTCTGCGCGGCGCGACCGGAGCGGTCGCCGACCCGGATGTGGGCTGGCACCTGCGCACGGGTGAGTGGATCCTGCAGCACCACGCGTTTCCTCATACGGATCCCTTCTCGCGCGTGAGCGGTGCGACTCCGTGGCAGGCGTACAGCTGGCTGTTCGAGCTGATTCTGCTGAAGCTCTACGGGTGGATGGACCTGCAGGGGCTGATGATTTTCACGGCGGCCATGATGGCGCTGATCGCCGCGGCGGTGTACCACATGATGAGCCGGCTGCAGGCGGACTTCACGCAGCGCGCGGTGCTCACGGTGGTCGTAATGTTCTGCCTTTCGCGGATGAGCACGCCGCGGCCGTGGCTGTTCACGATACTGTTTTTCGCGCTGGAGATGGACATCCTGATGCACGTGCGGCAAACCGGCAAGAGCCGCGAGCTGCTGTGGCTGCCGCTGCTGTTCGCGCTGTGGGCCAACGTGCATATTCAGTTTGTCGACGGTCTGCTGGTGCTGGGGATCGCAGCAACGGAGCCGCTGCTGGAGCGGTGGTGGAAGTCCGGAACCAAAAGCGTACCAGCGCGCAATCTTTGGCTCACGCTGGGCGCGTGTGTGGCAGCGGTGTGCCTGAATCCGTACGGGCCGGAAATCTACAAAGTGGCGTGGCAGCTGGGCTCGCAGCCTGGCGTGCTGGACAGCATCGCCGAGATGCTGGCGCTGCCGTTCCGGACGTCGGGCGATTTTGCCCTGCTGTTTATGGCATTGGCCGCGGCCGGGGTGCTGTTCAAGTACCGGCGGCTGGCGCCGTTTGAGACGCTGATGCTGGCCCTGGCGGCGGTGCTTTCGTTCCGCTCGCGGCGCGATCTCTGGGTGATGGCGATTACGGCGGGAGCGATTCTGGC
>JBAVUB010000608.1:0-3071 GCA_049696575.1 Acidobacteriaceae bacterium
GCCGTGCAGCGATCCAGGGCCACGCAATCCGCTCCAGCCGCAACCGCACCTTCAGAACCAGCAGAGCCCACCCCTTCCGCGCCCAACATTGCCGAAGGCAGCCGCCGCTTCGCTCGCGGTGCGGGACGCTTCAGCGCATCCATGTGGCGACCCTTCGCCCACGCCACCGGCATCCTCACCCTCCAGATCACCGGCTCGTTCTTCGCCATTTTCACCCTGGTTTTCGGGGTCCACTCCTGGCAGCTCTACAAATCCGCCGGATGGCGCGATCACCATCTGCCGCTCTACGCTGCCTTCGCCATGCTCTTCGCCTGGTTCACCGTCAGCTCCTTCTGGCGCGCCAGCCGCAAGCAGAAGGGATAACGTTCATCGTTTCGGGATCGTGCCGCCAAGCAGCGCTCGCAACTCCTGCTGTTCGCTATGGTTCATTCCTGACTTCGAGACGATGTAAAAAATGTTGCCAGGCGTACCAAGGACAAAGACTCGGCTGCTTTCCAGGAAACGGTCGAAGTGGTTCCACACGAATTCTGATCCATTACCTGTCTCGTCAGTTGCGCACATGCCGGTGGCGTTAAAATCCGCTGTTATCTCTCGATGCAAAGCGGGATTTCTCGCATAGGCTCGCCGAATCGATATGGGACGCAATACTGCCCAATACACGATCACCGCCGCCAACACGATTAGCAGGGTCGATATTCGAGCAAGAGGACACGTATCTGCGCCGAATCGTGCCGTGACTCCAACAACAGGAACGGGAGCACCAGCGCAGCAAAGACCACGGGCGGGAGAAGAATGATCAAGATGGCCCAGCGGCCGCGACGAAGCTTCCTGATATTGCTTTGCGCTTCCTGAAAATCGTCGAGGCTGATGCGGTAGCGCACCTGCATGCCGGGAGTCTAGCATGGGATGTTTGGCCCCAAGACTGACTCGCCGATCGGGAATTGTGACTAAACCCGTCTACACCGCCGAAGACCTCGCCGCCTTTTCCCCCGACCGCGACCTCGGCTTTCCCGGCGAATTTCCCTTCACCCGCGGCATCCAGCCCACCATGTACCGCGGCCGTCTCTGGACCATGCGCCAGTATGCAGGCATGGGCGACGCAGAAGAGAGCAACCGCCGTTACAAATTCCTCCTCGACCAGGGAACCGCCGGCCTTTCCGTCGCCTTCGACCTGCCGACGCAGATCGGCTACGACTCCGATTCGCCCATGGCGGTCGGCGAAGTCGGCAAAGTCGGCGTCGCCATCGACTCGATCGAAGACATGGAGCGCCTCTTCGCGGACATCCCGCTCGACCGCATCTCCACCTCGATGACCATCAACGCCACGGCCAGCATCCTGCTCGCCCTCTACGTGGCTGTCGCCCGCCGCACCGGCGCGAACGTCAGCAAGCTCTCCGGCACTATCCAGAACGACATCCTCAAGGAGTACATCGCGCGCGGCACCTACATTTATCCCGTCCGTCACGCCATGCGCATCGTCACCGACGTCTTCGCCTGGGCGGGCGAGCACCTCCCGGAGTGGAACACCATTTCCATCTCCGGCTACCACATGCGCGAAGCCGGATCGACGGCCGCGCAGGAAGTCGCCTTCACCCTGGCGAATGGCGTGACTTATGTCCAGGCCGCCATCGACGCCGGCCTCGACGTCGACCGCTTTGCCCCGCGCCTCTCCTTCTTCTTCAACGCGCATAACAATTTTCTCGAAGAGGTCGCCAAGTTCCGCGCCGCCCGCCGCATCTGGGCGGGCATCATGCGCGACCGTTTCGGCGCGAAAAATCCGCGCTCCTGGATGCTCCGCTTCCATACCCAAACCGCCGGGTCCACGCTCACCGCTCAGCAGCCGGAGAACAACATCGTCCGCACTGCCCTTCAGGCCATGGCTGCGGTTCTCGGCGGAACGCAATCCCTCCACACCAACGGCTACGACGAGGCCCTCGCCCTGCCCACCGAAGAAGCCGCCCGCATCGCGCTCCGCACGCAACAGATCATCGCCAGCGAATCCGGCGTCGCCAACACCATCGACCCCGTCGCCGGCTCGTTTTGCATCGAATCGCTGACCAATCAGATCGAGCAGCAGGTGCAGTCGTACTTCAGCCAAATTGAAAAACTCGGGGGAATGCTCGCCGCCATCGAGCGCGGCTGGGTCCAGCAGGAAATCCAGAACGCCGCCTACGAAGTTCAGCGCGCCATCGACACGGGCGAAGCGACCGTCGTCGGCGTGAACCGTTTCACCCGCGAAGACGATCCGCCCATCCCCACGCAACACATGGACGAAGCCCTCGAGCGCAAACAGGTCGAACGTGTCCGCGCCCTGCGCGCCCGTCGCGACGCCCAACCGTGGCAAGCCTCGCTCGACCGCATCCGCGATCACGCCCGCAGCGGGGCCAACCTGGTGCCAGCGATCCTCGAAGCCGTCGAAAGCTATGCTACGGTCGGCGAAATCGCTACCACCCTCCGCGCAGTCTTCGGCGAATATCGCGAGACCGTCGTCATCTGAGAGCGCAAACGCGAATCGATAAACCACGAGCCCGCGCAAACCGCCTCGCTTGCGCCGCGTCCATCCCTGATCCCGATCCAGGAATCCAACGCACCGCATACCCTCTCCGCTCTCATGGCCCCAGCCTCTCCGCCGATATCCCACCCATAAGGCGTTCTGCGTCTCGCTACGGTCGCGGAAATGGGTGGACATGTCAACGGACCAGAAACAGAGCAGCGAAGATTGGTATCGATACGCACTCGCGCTCGAAGCGTCTCAGGAAGGTTTCTGGGACTGGGATTTGGTGGCAGGCCGCCTCTGGGGTTCTGCCCAATGGCAGTCGATGACCGGCGTCAGCGATGCGTGCTCCACCCTCGACACCTGGCTCGACCGCGTCCATCCCCACGATAAGCCGCGTCTCGAAGCGGAACTGAACGCACTGCGCCGCGGCAAGGCCCCCACCATCGCCAACGAACATCGCGTCCGTGGCGAAGACGGCGCCTGGCGCTGGGTCCTCGCCCGCGGTCTCGTCTCCCGCGATCCCGCCGGCCGTGTCATCCACATCGCCGGCTCCCTCCGCGACAACACCGAGCAC
>JBAVUB010000609.1:0-2157 GCA_049696575.1 Acidobacteriaceae bacterium
GGGAAACGGTTCGCCTGGGAGAATGGCTGGTACGGAGCGGCGTTCTGGATGAGCCGGCGCTGATGCGCGCGCTGAGCGCACAGTGGAACTGCCCTGTGTTCCCGCTCGCAAGCTACCGTCCGAAAGAGGTAGCCGCCGCGATGCCGAGATTTCTCTCCGAGGCGCTCGGAGCGCTGCCAGTGCGCGCCGCGGCGGGCCGGGTGCTGTACGTGGCATTTTCCGGACATATCGATCGCAGCCTGAGCTATGCGCTGGAGCGGATGACCGGGATGCGCGTGGCGGCCGGACTCGCGCGGGATTCCGAATTTGAAGGGGCTCAGGCGGACTTTCTGGGAACTCCGGCGCCTGCGACACGGTTCCTGGAGGCGGCCAGTTCGTGGGTTCTGGTGCGGGCCATCACCGAGCGGATCGAGTCGGAGAGGCCGGTGGAGGCGCGCCTGGCGCGTATCCACGACTATTACTGGCTGCGGCTTTGGCGGCGTCCGGCGGAGGGCCTGGGGCTGCCGGCTCCGGGCGCGGTCGAGGACCTGCTGGCGACCATCGGGAGTCCGGGGAAGAGCACCGGGTAGTGAAAATCGGCGCGCAGCCGATGAAGAAGGGTGGAGGGGACTGCGCGATGTCCGGGATGACGGTGCTGATTGTCGACGACTCGTCGGTGATGAGGAAGATTGTCGAGCGGGCTCTGCGCCAGGCGGGCCTGAATCTGACGAAAGTATTGGAGGCGGGCAGCGGCCGGGAAGGGCTCGAGGCACTGGGCCGCGAGCGGCCGGACCTCATTGTCTCCGACATTAACATGCCGAGCATGGATGGCCTCGAGTTCCTGCGCCAAATTCAAAGCCAGGGATTGGCCGAGGGTGTTCCCGTAGTGATGATCACCACCGAGAGCGGCGAGGAGCACGTGCGCGAGGCATTGGCGGCCGGCGCCCAGGGATACATCCGCAAGCCATTCACCCCCGATCAGGTGCGGGAGCGGGTTCTGCCGCTGCTGGCCCCCGCGTAAGATGCCGAGACCTCGGCGGAGGGTCGAAGTCGGAGGGTCGAGGGCGTTGGCCTAGCGAGGACAAGAGGACCCCGGCGATGTTCGATCGTCCGCGGGCGCGAGCCGGGACCGGAGTGGCGCCCAGCGGGAAACGGGGAAGAAAGGGAACAAGGGAATCCATGGCAGGGAGCAGAGGGATGGCGGCGTCTTCCGGCACGGGAAAGAAGATTGAAGTGGAACGGTTCGAGGAATTTCTCGACAGGGCTGTGGACGAAGTCTTCAGCACGATGGTCGGAGTGCACTGCGCACCGACGGACGAGACAGAGGCCGGCGATCGGGAAACGATCTCGGCGGTGATCGGACTGGCCGGCAGGATGAGCGGATCCCTGGTGCTGCACGCGAGCAGCGTGGCAGCGCTGAGGATCGCCGGGCGGATGACCGGCATCGAGCCAACGGAACTGGACGCCATGGTGCGGGACGCGATGGGAGAGATGTGCAACATGATTGCCGGAGTGTGGAAAGGCCACGATCCGATTCTCGCGTCCGGTTGCCTGCTGTCGACGCCGACGGTGGTGGCCGGAACCAGCTACGAGCTGTTCAGCCAGCGCGCGCCGGTTCGGATCGAGCGCCGGTATCGTTTTGAGGAGCTGATCTTCACCATCAACGTGTTCTGCGAGTTCCCCGGATAAGGCTTTTCTAATCTTTCTCTGCCTTTCTGTGGCCTTCGCCCTGCACCGATCCGGTGGGGAGAGGCGAGGGCGGCGGTGGACAGCGGATATTACGCGGCGTTTTCCGGGTGGCTCGCGCGCAGTCAGGCGCTGGATGTGGCCGCCGGCAATCTGGCCAATGCGGGGACGGCGGGTTATCGCGCGGAGCGGGATTACTTCCGCTCGGCGATTCTGGGCCCCGAGGCACTGAATTCCCAACTGAACACGACGGTCAATGCGTTTGGAGTGCTGGGCGGCAGCCGGCTCGATCTCGGGCAGGGTGCGCTCACTCCGACCGGGAATCCTCTGGACCTGGCGATTGAGGGCGATGGTTTCTTCGCGATCCAGACAAAACAGGGGATCCGCTATACGCGTGACGGGCAGTTCGAGCGGGCGCAGGATGGAACGCTGACCACGCAGGCGGGCGAGCCGGTGCTCGATGCCAGCAATCAGCCGGTGAGGGTCCCAGGG
>JBAVUB010000610.1:0-2291 GCA_049696575.1 Acidobacteriaceae bacterium
GCTGCGAGATATTTCTCAGCGCTAAACAAATACCAAAATGTCCCGGCATATGCCCCAATTCCGGCGACAACACCAAAAGGCATGTAGCAGAGGATCAGAAACTTCAGGAAGCTCTGGTGGCGTGGCACAGTCGATGGCTCCGATCGGCCTCGCCCGCCAGTGTAACCCCCAAAACAGAAATGGACAGCGTTCCTCGCTGCCCATATTGCCCCGAAGCTGTGCCGGTTACCCCTTCCCAATCACCCGCGCCACCGTCTCCCAAATCGCCGCCGGCGTTTCCACTACGTGAATCCCCGCAGCCTTCAGCGCCTTCATCTTTTCCGCCGCCGTCCCCTGTCCGCCCGAGATGATCGCACCCGCGTGCCCCATCCGCCGCCCCGGAGGCGCCGTCTGTCCCGCGATGAACCCCACCACCGGCTTCTTCACGTGCTTCTTCACATACTCCGCCGCCGTCTCTTCCGCCGTTCCGCCAATCTCGCCGATCAAAATAATCGCCTCCGTGCCCGGATCGTCGTTCAGCAGCTGCAGCGCGTCCACGTGCGTCGTGCCCACAATCGGATCGCCGCCTATCCCGATCGCCGTCGATTGCCCAATCCCGCGCTGCGTCAGCTGATACACCGCCTCATACGTCAGCGTGCCCGACCGCGAAACGATCCCGATCGACCCTTCCTTGTGAATCCGTCCGGGCATAATGCCGACCTTCGCTTTCCCCGGCGAAATCACCCCTGGGCAATTCGGCCCAATCAGCCGCGAGCTGGAGTGCTTCAGTACATTCCACACCTTCACCATGTCGTTGATCGGAATCCCCTCGGTGATGCAGATGATCAGCGGCACGCCCGCGTCGTTCGCTTCCAGAATCGCGTCGGCAGCAAACGGCGGCGGCACAAAAATCACCGTCACATTCGCGCCCGTCTTCTCCACGGCCTGGTGCACCGTATCGAAGACCGGCCAGCCCTCGTGGATCGTCCCGCCCTTGCCGGGAGTCACGCCGCCCACCACCTTCGTCCCGTACTCCGCGCAACCTTTGGCGTGAAACGTGCCTTCGCGTCCCGTGATGCCCTGCACGATGAGGCGTGTATTCGTATCGACCAAAACAGCCATCTCTATGCCGCCCCTTTCGCGGCCGCAACCACCTTCTGCGCGGCGTCTTTCATGGTGTCGCCGACGATAAAGTTGAGGCCCGAATCCTTCAGGATTTTGCGACCCTCCTCGACGTTAGTCCCTTCGAGACGCAAAACGATGGGCACTTTGACATTAGTCTTGATGGCTGCGGCGACGACTCCGCTCGCCAGGGTATCCACGCGCAGAATCCCCCCAAATATGTTGATGAACACCGCCTGCACATTCCGGTCCGAAAGCAGAATCTCAAACGCATGCTCAATCTGCTGCTGATTCGCGCCCCCGCCCACATCCAGAAAGTTCGCCGGCATTCCGCCCGCGTACTGGATGATGTCCATCGTCGCCATTGCCAGTCCTGCGCCGTTCACCATGCAAGCGATGTTGCCGTCCAGCTTGATGTAGTTCAGCGCGTACTTCGACGCCTCCACTTCCAGCGGATCCTCCTCTGCCACATCGCGCAGCTCCTTCAGATCTTTGTGCCGAAACATCGCGTTGTCGTCGAAGTTGATCTTGCAGTCGAGCGCGAACAGCTTGTCGTCCTTCGTCGTAATAAAGGGATTGATCTCCATCAGCGACGCGTCCGTCTCGGTATAAGCCCGATAAATTCCGGTCATGAACTTCACCGCGTCCCCGATTTGCGTCGGCTTCAGTCCCAGCGCAAACGCCAGTTCCCGTGCCTGGTAAGGCTGGAACCCCACGCCCGGATCGATGTACGCCTTGTGAATCGCCGTCGGATCCTTCGCGGCAACTTCCTCAATCTCCATGCCGCCCGCCTGCGAGGCCATGAACACCAGCTTCGCCGCCGCGCGATCCAGCACGATGCCCAGGTACAGCTCCCGGTCGATTGCCGCCGTCTCCTCGATCAGCAGCCGCTGCACCTTCTGCCCCTGCGGCCCCGTCTGGTGCGTCACCAGCTGCATGCCCAGGATCTGCTCGGCATACTGCTGCGCCTCATCGATGGTCTTCGCCACCTTCACCCCGCCGCCCTTGCCGCGGCCTCCGGCGTGAATCTGCGCCTTCACCACAACGCCCTTCGCGCCGCCGCTGAACAGCCGTTTCGCCACCTCCAGCGCCTCATCCAGCGTGTTCGCGACCTCGCCTCGCGGAATCGCCACGCCATACTTCGCCAGAATGTCTTTTGCCTGATATTCGTGAATTTTCATAATATTTCG
>JBAVUB010000611.1:0-3167 GCA_049696575.1 Acidobacteriaceae bacterium
GCGGACATCCATCACGCCCATGGCGGCGAGGTAGCCGATCCCGGTGCGCAGGCTGGCACGGCTGATGTGCAGCTTCTGCGCAAACTCGCGCTCCGGCGGGATGCGGTCGCCGGGCTGCAGCCCACCAGACTCGATGAGGGTCCGGATGTGGTTAACCACGCGCATGGTCATGTGGGTATCGGATTTAGGCATGGGCCCTCCGGCGGACGAAAACTGTGACAGTCTGCGCTGTCCCGGCAGACCTGATTCACAGCAGATCGGCCTGTTTTGTTTCGCTACGCACGAAACTACCACTGATCTCGCCGCTCACCGGTGTATTCTAGTGGTCGGACCTCTGCAGCACAACCCCACGTCCACGATCCAGGAGGTCGACCAGGCTTATGTCGACGCGCGTGATGAATCTGCTCAACAATGACCGGCTGTTTCCGGCCGACCCAGTGATGCGCGGAATAGCACGGCAGCTATACGCGGAAGTTCGGGATCTGCCCCTCATCAGCCCGCATGGGCACACGCAGGCAGCGTGGTTCGCGAAGAACGAGCCCTTTCCCGATCCGGCGAAGCTGTTCGTGCAGCCCGATCACTACATCTTCCGCATGCTCTACAGCCAGGGGATTTCGCTGGAGGATCTGGAGATTGGGGCGGGCGAGCTGAAGGATCCGCGGCGGGTTTGGCGGATTTTTGCGGAGAACTACTATTTGTTTCGTGGAACGCCGACGCGGATGTGGCTGGACTACGCCTTTCAGGAGCTGTTCGGACTGGAAGAGCGGCTATCGGGCGCGACGGCGGACCTCTATTTCGACGTGATTTCAGAACGGCTGCGGACGCCGGAGTTCCGGCCACGCGCGCTCTACGATCGCTTCCACATTGAGGTGCTGGCGACAACGGATTCGCCGCTCGATTCGCTGGAATATCACCAGGCGATTCGCGACTCGGGGTGGAAAGCGCGGATCATCCCGGCGTTTCGGCCCGACTCGGTCGTCGATCCGGACTTTGCGGGGTTTGAGAAGAACGTGGCGAAGCTGGGCCAGATCACCGGGGAAGACACCGGTTCGTGGCAGGGTTACATTCGCGCTCTGGAAATGACGCGCGCGCGGTTCAAGGCGATGGGCTGCACATCGACCGATCATGGGCATCCCACCGCGCTGACCGCGGATTTGCCGGCGGCGGATGCGGCGCGGGTGTTCGAGACGGTGCTGACCGGACGCGCCGACGAGCGGCAGAAGGAATTGTTCCGGGCCCAGATGCTGACCGAAATGGCGCGCATGAGCGTGGAAGACGGTCTGGTGATGCAGCTTCATCCGGGCGCGTATCGCAATCACAACCGCAAGGTGTATGAGCGCTACGGGCGCGATGTGGGGGCGGACATTCCCGTCGCGACGGATTACGTGCACGCGCTGCACCCGTTGCTGAAGCGCTTCGGCAACGAGATGAACTTCACGCTGATCCTGTTCACGCTGGACGAGACGACCTACACGCGCGAGCTGGCGCCGCTGGCCGGGCACTATCCGTGCCTGCGGCTGGGTCCACCGTGGTGGTTCCACGACAGCCCGGAGGGCATGCTGCGCTTCAGGGAGCAGGTGACGGAGACGGCCGGCTTCTACAACACGGTGGGCTTCAACGACGATACGCGCGCGTTTCTGTCGATCCCGGCGCGCCACGACGTCGCTCGCCGCATCGACTGCGTGTGGCTGGCGCGGCTGGTGGCGGAGCATCGCCTGGATGAAGATGAGGCGGTGGAAGTGGCGCGCGATCTGGCGTATAACCTGGTGCGGAAGGCATATCGACTCTGAAGGGTTTCTGATTTTTCCGGCATGACAAGCCCTGGCAGTACGGTGGAACAGGTGGACGCTCCGGAAGGCGGCGGCAAACTACGCCTGGGGCATGTGCGCTGGACGATTTGCGCGATGCTGTTCGTCGCGACCTCGATCAACTATATGGATCGCCAGGTGATCGCGATCCTGAAGCCGACGCTGCAGCACAGCATCGGCATGAGCGAGGTCGATTACGGCTACATCATTTTTGCGTTTCAGCTGGCGTATGCCGTAGGCGTGCTGGCGGCGGGGCGGCTGATCGACAAGCTGGGCACGCGCGTTGGCTACTGCGTGTTCATGGGCATCTGGAGCTTGTCCGCCATGGGGCATGCGCTGGCGAGCTCCGCTCTGGAGTTTGGCTTTGCGCGTTTTTTCCTGGGACTGGGCGAGTCGGGGAATTTTCCGGCGGCGATCAAGACGGTCGCGGAATGGTTTCCGCAGAGGGAGCGCTCGCTGGCGACGGGGATTTTTAATTCCGGAGCCAACGTCGGAGCGATTCTCGCGCCGCTGATCGTGCCGTGGGTGGCGCTGCACTACAGCTGGCGTGCCGCGTTTCTGGTCACCGGCGTTTTCAGCATGCTGTGGATCTTCTGGTGGTACCGCAACTACCGGAAGCCGGCGGATCATCCCACGCTGACGGGCAGGGAACTGCGCCACATTTATGAAGAAGCGGCGGCGCAGATGGGGCCGAATGTGCCGTGGCTGCGGCTGCTGAGTTTCCGCCAGACGTGGGCCTTTGCGGCGGGAAAATTTCTCACCGACCCCATCTGGTGGTTTTTCCTCTTCTGGCTGCCGTCGTATTTCAGCAGCCGGTTTCATCTGAATCTCTCGCATCTGGGACTGCCGCTGATCATCGTCTACACCACTTCTTCGGTGGGCAGCGTTTTCGGCGGATGGTTGCCGGTTCCGTTTCGCAAGCTGGGTCTTTCCGCTGCGGGCGCGCGGCTGACGGCGATGCTGGTTTGCGCCTGCGCTGTGGTTCCCATCTTCGTTGCGGGAAGTCTCAATTCGGAATGGGTGGCGATCGGCCTTTTGAGTTTGGCGACGGCAGCGCATCAGGGATGGTCGGCGAATCTCTTCACCACCACATCGGATATGTTCCCGAAGAGCGCGGTCGGATCGGTGGTGGGCATCGGCACCTGCGCGGGCTCGACCGGCGGAATGCTGCTGGCGGCGAGCGCGGGATGGATTCTGCAAATCACGCACAGTTACGTCAGCCTGTTCATCCTCGCTTCCACCGTGTACCTGCTGGCGCTGGTGCTTATCGTGATGCTGGCGCCGGGACTGAAGAAAGTGGAGATCGCCGCATGAGTCTCTACGTTGCGCGCGGCGCTGACGACCTGGAAATTGGCGACA
>JBAVUB010000612.1:0-1887 GCA_049696575.1 Acidobacteriaceae bacterium
CTCCGGGGTCAAAAGTCAAAGATTTTCGCCACGCTGGTCACTCTTGCCTCTGCTTGTGGATCGATAACCATAAGTCTGCTTATCCGCGCCTTCGACTCGTTCCGAGTGAATCACCGGCAAACCGGAAGTTTCGAGGTGGAGACACCCTGACCAGGCCGTGGGGTGGCTGGAAAGCGCAACTGCAGATGCCATTCGGCTCGCCGGCTGCGCCGACCCGCTCAGGCCAGGCTCTTCCGCTTCGCGTCAGGATGACAGCCTTCTGCTGTATTCAGGTCGACGCGGAGGAAATGCTGGGTCGATGCAGCGGTTAGCTGGCCTGGGCGAGGCGGGAGACGCGGAGGCGGTTGACGCGGCGATCGGTGGAGGCGAGGATTTCGAAGCGCAGGCCGTAGCCTTCGACGACTTCGCCGGATTGGGGAATGCGTCCGGCGGTTTCGCTGACCAGGCCGCCGACGCTGGTGGCTTCGAGGTCCTCGGGCAATTCCACGCCGCCGAGGATTTCTTCGACGCGCGCGATTTCGAGATTGCCGGGAACCACCCAGGCGCCGCCGGGCTCTTTGATGACGGAGGCGTTGTCTTCGGCTTCGTGCTCGTCGCGGATGGCGCCCACCAGCTCTTCGAGGAGGTCTTCGATGGTGACGAGGCCGGCGACTCCGCCGTATTCATCGATGACGATGCGCATATGCTGTTTTTCGCGCTGCATTTCGCGGAGGAGCTCGTTGACTTTTTTGGTTTCGGGGACGAAGGCGACGGGGCGCTGGATGGCGGCCACGGTGCGGGAGCGCGCATCGGCGTCGGAAATCTGGAGCAGGTCGTGGGCGAAGGCGAGGCCGGTCACGTTGTCGAGGGATTCGTTGTAGACGGGCACGCGGGAAAAGGGGCGGGCGCGGATCATCTCCAGAAACTGCTCGAGGGTGATGGCGCCGGGAACCGCGAACATGGCGGGGCGGGGGGTCATGACTTCGCGGACGACTTTGTCGCCGAATTCGACGGCGGAGCGGACCAGCTCGCGGTCGCTTTCCTCGATGATGCCTTCTTCCTCGCCGGCTTCGATGAGGGCTTCGACGGCTTCGGCAGCGGCGGTATCGGCATGGTCGCCGGCCACCGGCTGGGCGAGCGCGGCGATGGACAGCAGAAACTGCACGAACAGGGTGATGGGGAGGATGAGCCACAGCAAGAGGAGAAGGAACCAGCGCCAGCGGACGATCCACGCGCCGCGGGTGCGAGCGAAGAAGACGTAGGGCAGGACGCGGTTGAAGAGGATGATGACGAGGACGATGCCGAGGACGACCTGGGCGATTTCGGGCCAGGTGGCGTGGTCGCCGACGCGGGCGCGCTGGAAGAGGAGCATGCCGAAGATCAGGGTGAGGCACGCGAGCGAGAGATTCATGAGGATGGCGGCGGAGAGCTGGATGCTGTCACGCTTCATGCCCAGGCGGGGTTCGACGCGCTGCTCCCAGAGGTCGATGTTTTCCTGGAATTCACGGGCGAGGAATTTGCCCATCTCGGCGTAGAGGCGGTCGATGTAGGACGCGAGGGTAAGCACGACGAGGAGCAGCGCGATGGAGAGGGCCGAGACGATGCTCATGGCTTGCGGCTCCCTTTTTTCCGGGCTGGTTTCGTGCTGCGTTCGATGAGGCTTGCCGCCAGGCCGAAGCGACGGCGCAGGGCAGTTTCTTTGCGGGCCATGCGGCCGTTGTCGGACTCGTGGTCGAAGCCGCCGAGGTGGAGCAGGCCGTGGAGGGCGAGGATTTGGAGCTCTGTGGCGAGTGGGTGTTCGAATTCGCCGGCCTGACGGGCTGCGGTTTCTACGGAGATGGCAATGTCTCCGGCTGGCGGGCGATGGCCGTTGAGCGATTCGGGAGCTGGGAAGGACAAGACGTCGGT
>JBAVUB010000613.1:0-17123 GCA_049696575.1 Acidobacteriaceae bacterium
ACATAGCCAAGGTCGGCGAACACCTTGAGCGCGTCCATCAGGTCGGTCTGCTGTTCCGGAGACGGTTGCAGATTGTGGGTGTAAACGCCGATCGCGCAGCTGTTATGGTTCTCAGCGGTGGTTGCAAACGCTCCGGCAGCCGCATCCTCCCAGAACCTGCATCCGGCTGGCGCACGTCCGCCATGGGTGGGAACGCCGGTGGGAAGAGAATCCGAGAAGGATATAGCGATGGGAGGGTGTTGAAGGTCAAGAGAGGCGGTGAGTAAGTCAACGATTGCTGCAAAGTCGGCGTTCACAATGTTCCTCGGAGGCTATCAAGGTTTCGTTATCCGTGGCTCAGTGCTCGATCGAGTCAGCCGCGGTGCTCAGACTCGGCGGTAAATCCCAGATCGGAAATGAAGCCTCTTAGCGCGGGCTCGGTGACGGTTGATGGATCGTATTTGATGATCACTAATGCATCGGGATAGGTGGCCTTCACCCACTTCACTCCTTTTTGCTGGCCAAGCATGGTTTCGAGGCCAACGGCACAGGTGACGCAGGTGAATCCCCTTACCTTGTACGACACGGTCGAGGTCTCGCCTGTGTGGGCTGCGACTTCCACCGCTGCCAGCGTGCCGGCGCCGGCGAGAGTGATCATCTGAACGAAATGTCTGCGTTGCATGATTGCTTTCTCCTTCGATTGCGCCGGTTAGCCGCGCATTCGTACGATTCATTTTGCCGCGGCAATGCCGGGGTCGTATTTCCACGCGGTTTGATAGGAAGCTTTGCCGGAGAACCGGGTGTCAGTGTACTGACTGAATTCGATCTTCTTGTTCAGGACGCCAGTTTCGATCATCAGGTCGCGGACCATATCGAAATCGGCTTTTCGCGGAGCAAGCTGCGTGTAAACGACTCGATCCATCGGGTTGGTGAGCGCCCATCGGAGCAGAGCCGGTTTCTGGTTGTAGTAGTAACGGCCTACGAAATCGGCCGCATCTTCGCGATATGGTTTTCCTTTGTCGAGCCACAGGCCGGAGCGAGCGATGCCATCGACGAGAATCTGAACCGTCTCCGGCCGCTTGTCGATCAGGTCCTGGCGAACAACGAGAATGCAGGACATGTAGTCGGGCCAGTACTCGCGAGCCTGGAACAGAACCCGGCCGTAACCGCCCATTTCCGCCTGCGAGGGAAACGGCTCACCCATCACAAATCCGTCGATGGCGCCGGCAGCCAGGGCTCCGGACACATCGGGTGGGGCCATCTCCACCATTTTGATGTCTCCTGGTTTCATGCCCCAAACCTTCATCGCTCGAAAAAGGATGAGCCTCTCGTCGGAGAAACGGCTGGGGATGGCAATGGTTCGTCCGCGCAAATCGGCAAAGGTATGGACCGGGCCGTTCTTTCTAACTACCAGGGCGCTCCCGTAACGGTGCCCGAGATAGACAACTTTGATGGGTACGCCCTGGGCTGCGAGGGCAATGGCCAGCGGGGCGACGATGAACGCTGCCTGCACTTTGTTGGAGATCAGCGCTTCTTTAATTTCCGGGAATCCCTGAAACAGGCGGGGCAGAAACAATTCGCCGTTTTCGGAGAACTTCGAGATATAGTCGGTTACCGGGCAAGTAAGCTGACAGGTTACAGGAATGTAAGCAACAGTGATGCGTCGCTGCGCGGGTGGACGAAAATCGTTGAGCACGGCGATCCAGTTGACGTTGAGCCAGGCGTGCAGCCCGGTAATGAGTACGAGCCACGCGACTCCGAACAGAGCAACCTTCTTAGGATTCAAAGCGAAACCCCCAGCGAACGGAGCGGAGTTTTTCCAGCCGGCGGAAGGCAACGTCGAGCAAGAGGCCGATTACGCCGATCATTAAGATAGCGGCAATCACGAGGTCATATCGTTTCCCGGAGTTACGGGAATCAATGACGAGATAGCCAAGCCCTGAATCCACCGCAATCATTTCTGCCGCAACGACGACGAGCCATGCGATGCCCAACGCGATGCGCAGTCCGATCAAAATCTGGGGAAGAGCGGCGGGCAGCAGGACCCTGGCGAGGAGTTGGGGCGCAGTGAGTCCGAAATTGCGACCGGCGCGGCGGAAGACGGAAGGCACGTTGGATACTCCGCTGATGCAGGCGACCACGATGGGAAAAAATGCGCCGAGAAAGATCAGGAAGACAGCTGCGCCATCGCCCACACCGAAGAAAATGATGGCCACAGGAATCCACGCGATGGGGCTGATGGGGCGGAGGAGCTGCATCACTGGGTTCACGACATGATTCGCCGCGGGATACCAGCCGAGCGTGAGGCCAAGGGGAACGCCGAGCACGACTGCGGCGCCGAAACCGGCAGTGACGCGGCGCAGGGAATCCACGATGTCTCCCCACAGGACATGGTGCCGCAACAAATCCTCCATGCCGTTGAGCACTTCGCGCGGGGACGGAAATACTTTTGTACCGCTCCAGACGACGGAATAGTGCCACAGAGCGAGGAGCAGGCCCGAGGCAAGGATCGGCCAGAAGTATTGCTCCCATTTTCGCGGCTCACGCAATGAGTTCATACCTTATGCGCCAAACCAATCTGCTGGAAAATGCCGTCGCGCAGTTCAAGATAGCGTGGTGAGCTGATGTCGCGAGGATGAGCTATGTCGATGTTGACGATCTGCTGGATGGAGGCGGGGCGGGCGCTCATCACCACGACGCGGTCGGCCAGCTGGACAGCTTCATCGATATCGTGAGTCACAAAGATGATGGTCTTGCGCTCCGTCTCCCAGATGCGCAACAGCTCGCCGCGCATGATCAGGCGAGTAATGGAATCGAGAGCGCCGAAAGGCTCGTCGAGCAGGAGCATGTCGGGGTTAACAGCCAAAGCCCGGGCCACTTCAAGGCGCTGTTTCATGCCGCCGGACAATTCCTGGGGATAAGTCTTCTCGAAGCCCTTGAGGCCGACCATTTTTACGTAGTGAGCGATGCGCTGTTCACGCTCCGCGCGTGGCAGCTTTGACAAGCCGAAGCCGATATTGCCTTCGACGGTCAGCCACGGAAATACACCGCGCTCCTGGAAGACAAAAATGCGGCGCGGGTCGGGTTTCCGCACCACTTCGCCGCTGACTTTGATTTCACCGCTGGTGGGTGACAGGAACCCCGCCATAGCATTCAGCAATGTCGTTTTTCCGCATCCGGAAGGGCCGAGCAGGCACACGAATTCTCCATCGCCCACCTCAAGACTGATGTCATTGAGGACGCGGGTGCTCTTGCCGTCGCGTTCGAAAACCATGCTAACCCGTTCGACCGAGAGCTTTGTTGCGACCGCGCCAGGCACAGAAACTGGTTGCGTAAGCGACACTAATCCTCCGAATATCCCCAGCGGAACGACTTTACTTTTTCGAGCGAACGCATTCCCATATCCAGCAAGAGCCCGATGACTCCGATGATGAGCATGCCTGCCAGGACCAGGTCATAGCGATTGCCCGCGTTGCGCGCATCGACAATCAGGAAGCCCAGCCCGGAACTCACAGCGATCATCTCCGCGGCGACTACGACCAGCCAGGCGATGCCCAGGGTGATCCGCAACCCGACAATGAGGTTAGGAACCACGGCCGGATAGAGCACGCGGTACACGAGGGCGCCTGAGCTCAACCCAAAATTGCGCCCGGCATTCACATAGACCGCAGGAATGCTCTGCACAGCGTTGATCGAGGTGAGCATGAGAGGGAAGAAACAGCCAACGAAAATAAGAAAAATGGCGGCGAGATCGCCGACGCCGAACCACAGAATTGCGATCGGAATCCAGGCGAGGGGGGAAATGGGGCGAAGGATCTGCAGAATCGGGTTGAGGGCCATTTCGGCTCTGCGGTACCACCCGGCTGCCAGTCCCAGAGGAATGGCCAGCACCACTGCCAGGACGAAGCCCCAGGTGACGCGAAAGAGAGAGGCAACCACATATTTCAGCAGCAATCCGTGGCGCACCAGATCCGCAATGCCGCCCACCACGCCCCAGGGTCCCGGCAGGAGGTGGCTGGGCTCCCTTCGTATCCCGACACTCCAAAGCACGAGCAGGGCTGCGATGAACGCGATGGGGCGCAGCGGAAGCCACACGTTGGTTCGAGCCTTATTCTGATCCTGCATCGATCCGGTCCTTATCTTTGCGCGCAATCCATCGTGGCAGCAGGAAGCCAACTCCTGCACAGTCAGATTCAAGAAGATTGCGGGCCTGGGGGGCCGCTGGGGATTCTTGTTGCGGGTTGATATTAACTGCATCGATCAGGGAAGCGCCTCCATCGAAAGTTGGAACCTTTGACCTGTCTTTCGGGCGCAACCAGACCACGTCACTCGCCTGTGCGCGTCAACGAAGGGTCCAGGGCTGGGCGGGCGGAAGGATCGGATCGGGAAGTTTGGGTCCGTCGATGGGCGCGGCGTCGTGCAGGCCTTTGCCGGTGACATTGCGGACACCGATGAGTGGTCCGCTGTAGCCGGTGACGGCGATGTTGCGAATGTCGGCGTTGCGGGCGTTGGCGAGGGAGATGCCTTTCGCGCAGGTACCGGTGATGTTGAGAAGCGAGAGGCCGGTAAGTGGCTTGTCGGGGGAGATATCGACGGCGTCGACGAGCACGGGGCAGTTAGTAACTCGAACATTGGAGAAATGGAAGCCGGCAGCGGAGGGAATGCCTTCGAGGCCGGGGACGGGCGATGGATCCTGAATACCGCTGTTCAGCAGGTTAAGGCGAAGGAAGCCGCCGATCATGCCGGAGACATCGAGGTCGCTGGCAGTGATGTTGTCGATGAAGGCGCCGCGGCCGGTGCGCGTCTTGATATAGATGGCATAGCTTCGGGCGTGGGTGAAATGGCAATGCTCGATGCGCACATTGCGAATGCCGCCTGAGGTTTCACTGCCGATGCCGATGCAGGCGAAGATAGAGTCGGCGAAGATGCAGTTGGTAATGCGGACGTCCTCAGTGGGGCGGTGGAGGGTGTAGCCTTCTTCGCCGCGGCCGGACTTGAGAGAGATGCAGTCGTCGCCGGTCGATATATCGCAGCTATCGATCCAGGCGTGGCGGCAGGAATCGAGATCGATGCCGTCGCCGTTGCCGCCGGTGCTGCGGATGGTGAGGCCGCGGATGACGATGTCTTCGCAGTCGGTGGGATGAATCGACCACATGTGGTCGTAGCTGGTGAAGAAATCCTCGAGGCGGATGTTGCTGCAGCGCAGGAATTCGATGAGCGCGGGATGGCGGAGCGGATTCGATGCGTTAGGGCGGCCGCCGAGCGCGGGGTTGCCGACGATCTTGCCGGGACCGACGACGCCGAGGTTGACTGCATCGATGGCGTAGATGAGGCCGGTGTGGCCCTGAATCCACTTCCCTTCCCAGCGGATCTGGGTGACGGGATAGTCGGCACAATCGGGAGTGCCAATGAGGACGGCGTCCTTGTCGAGGCGGAGGAGGGTATTGGCGCGAAGGGCGACGGCGCCGGTGAAGTAATTGCCGGGAGGGACGAGGACTTCGCCGCCGCCGAGAACGGCACCGCGGTCGAGGGCCTGCTGGATCGCAGCGGTATCTTTGGCCACGCCGTCGCCGGTTGCGCCGAAGTCGCGGACGCTGAGGGTGAGGCCGGGCGCTGGCTCTGGGCGGGGAGCGTGCTTTGGCATTTGCGCTGACGCGATGCTTTCGGCGTTCTTCGGGAGTGGCGCGGCGAGGAGGGTGCGGCCGGCGCTGGTGAGGAAACTGCGGGGATTGAGGGGGCGAGGCATTGGTTCTCCTGTTGCAATGTGCTACGGATTAGCTGATGCGGCTGATGGCACGGGCCCACTTTCAACTATGCGTAGTCGATCCGGCTGGTGCAGATTGCTGTTGGAGGCGAAGACCCACGCATACTGCTGGCGGAATGTTCCGGAGCTGACGCTGCGACCTTCGGCATCGACGGGATCGACGATGGACACGGGGACACCGATCGCCATCACCAGGTCGTCGAGGTCGTAGTGGCGGAGCACACCGGGAATTACGCTTTGCGCCAGGTCGCGCGGCGCGGGATCGTCAACAGCCATGCGATAGCTGACCAGGGTGCGGTCGAGGGTGATGCTGCGGATGCGCGGATCGAGCAACGCGGCGTGGAGCAGGACGATGCCCATGGGGCCGACGCCCTGCGCGCTGAGGCGCGACGCATCGACGTCAGGGCGGGAGCTGAGGTAGTCGACGGCGCTAATGACCTGGTCGACGCGAAGGCCGACGAGGGTTTTGCCGATGAGCGACGCGCGCAGAGACGCCATGTAGAAGGGGCCGAGCAGCGTGGATTTCTGACCTTCGAGGTCCGTGGGACCGGGTGGGAGTTGCGGGACGAAGACGATGTTTCCTGCGGCAGCGAGGCGGTCGAGGTCGGCGCTGGTGGGAGGGTCAGGAGTGAGCAGAAGGATCGCCGGCTTCGGTCCAGGCGCGTCGGGGATGCCCAACGTCGCAGTCAGATTGATTCCTGGGGAATCCGCAAGACGGATGGTCTGGACACTGTATCCGGTCCTCTGGTCGGTCGAGATCGCTTCGGCCGGCGGATTTTCGTTTCCAGCACGCACGATGATGTTTGCCGTCGCCCGCACCGTCTCTGCGAGCTGCTGGCGAAAACGAGCGAGCTGCCGGGAGTTTTCAATCGGCTTGTTCACAGGCGCGGCGGGCGGGCGTTCTCGACTGAGAGTGAACACGGTAGCGCCGCCCAGGGAGTTCGCCACCTGACCGGTGCTGGTGCAGCGAAGGTCCTTTGCGGGCAGCGGGGGCGGGACTTCGACGGCGGGCGTCTCGGTGCGCTGCTCTAGCCAATGCAGGAAGAAACCGATGATCTGCGGCTCAATGGGCTCCAGATGGCCGTGGTGTCCGGGGCCGGTGATCCATTGCAAGTGGTCCTCTGCCTCATAGAGCGTGTAAATGCGGCGCGCTTCATCCACGGATTTTCGGGCGCCGGCAAAGGAGAACATATCTTCGGTGGTGGAGATGACGGCGTAGGGTGTAGGCGCGGCCATCTCGACCCAGTCGGGAAAGTCGAGCCCTCGCTGGATGAAGTTAGGAATGGTTTGCTCGGCTTCCTGGGGACCGATGGTAGTTAGTAAATCGTCGAAGGCGGTGATGTAACACGCGACGCCGGCGGCTTTGACCCGAGGATCGAGCGCGGCAAGATAGGCGGTGACAGTTCCACCGCCCGAGCAGCCAGGGCGCCGATGCGCTGCGGGTCGATGTCGGAGCGGGTCTCGAGATAGTCGATGCCACGCATCGCATCCCAGACGAAGTAGCGGGCAATGTGGTCGCCGGTGAGCATGACTTGCACGCTGGCTTCGCTGTGCTCGCCGGTCGGGTGGCCGGCGAGCGACTCATTGGTGGCAGGGTCGAAGTACTGGAGGCGTTCGCCTTCACCGATGGGGTCATAGGCGAGGACGGCGATTCCGTTGCTCGCCATGTTCGCGCCAAAGAGCCAGGCTTCGAGCTTGCCGGCGGGGTTGTGGCCGGGCGTGTAGATGACTGCGGGATGCGGGGCCGATCCCTGATCGGGGAGATAGAGATTTGCGGTAACGTGAAAATCGGGAAGGCTGTCGTAGGTGAGGCGCTCCACATGAAAGCTTTGTTCGGGCAGGGCGCCGAGGAATTTCGCATTTAGCGGACCGGGACGATCAGGCAGGCCACCGATGAGACGCAGCACCGTTGCACGGACCTGCGATTCTCGATGCTCCGCTTGTGCGCGCGTCTGGATCTGCGCGAGGGCGGACGCGCGGCGATCCAGATCGACGCGGGCGATGCTGTTGAGGTTTTGATTGAACTGCGCCTGCGGAGTCGGCGGTACGTCGGCTGCCAAAGCAAAGAGCACCGCCGAGGCAAACATCGCCAACGACGCTGGGACGAGGGTTTTGCGCATACAGGGGTGGTCTGACCTCTTGCGAAGCGACAGGCTGAACTATATCACCGGGCGCGGAGGAAGCGGGAGAGCCGCGGCGCGGGCGATCGGCAGGTCGGGTGACCGGCGCGCAGAGCTTCTGTTATTGCGTTAGCACTTCCTGGCCGTCGCGCTTGTAGACAACACCGGCCTTCATCACAAAGCTGACTTTGCTCATCACGGTAATGTCGTCGAGCGGATCGCCGGGCACAGCGACGAGATCAGCATACTTACCCGGCGCCACCGTGCCTAACTCGTCGTCATGACCGAGTAACTGGGCCGCATTGATGGTGGCCATCTGCAAAGTGTAAGCGTTGGGAAGGCCGGCCTTGACGAGGTAGATAAAGTCTTCCCAGTTCTGGCCATGGGGATAGACGCCGGCGTCGGTGCCATAGGCGAATTTCACTCCACCCTGGTAAGCTCGCGTGACCGTCTTCATGATTTGAGGTCCTACTTCGAGCGCTTTTTTCGCGACGGTCGGCGGATAGGCGCCCTTCTTCGCCTGCTCGGCAACAAATTGTCCCGTGTAGACGGTAGGACAGTAGAAGGTGCCGTGCTCCTTCATGAGCCTGATGTCCTGATCGTCCATGAAAGTGCCATGCTCGACGGAATCGACGCCGGCAACGACGGAGCGACGGATGGCTTCGGCACCATGGGCATGGACGGCGACCTTCATGCCGTAGTCATGGGCGGTTTCGACGAGAGCGCGGATTTCGTCTTCGCTCATCTGCGGACCGGAACCGTTGGTGCCGAGGTCCATGACGCCACCGGAAGGCATGGCCTTGATAAGGTCGGCGCCTTCCTTGTAGTGGAGGCGGACGACTTTTCGCGCTTCATCGGGGCCGTTGAAGATGGATTGCAGCGGGCCCGGATCGCCCTGCAGATCCAAGCTGAGACCATTGGACCAGTCGGCGTGGCCACCGGTTGTGCTGATCGCGGGGCCGGCGGTGAAGATGCGCGGGCCGATCACGGTACCCGCCGCGACGGCATTGCGCAGCGCAACGGTGTCGTAGTCGTGGTCGCCGACGTTGCGGACGGTGGTGAAGCCAGCGAGCAGCGTGCGGCGCGCGTAAAGCGTGGAGCGCAGGACCATGTCAGCGAGGTTCAGGTGCGCCAGCTCCATGTAAGTGTTTTTGCCGAACTCCATGTCGAGGTGCACGTGATCATCGATAAGTCCGGGGAGACAGGTCGCTCCCGTTAGGTCAATCACCGTCGCGCCCGTGGGACTCTGCGTGCCGGACTCGACTTTGTCGAATTTGTCGCCGGAGATGAAGACCGTGGTTGCCCCGAGCATCTTTCCGGCGGCGCTGTCGAAGAGCCTGGGACAATGGACGACGGTGATGGGGGCAGGCGCATCCTGCGAAAAGGCCACGGCGACGGGCAAACATGCGACGACAGCAACTCGAAACGCGGCACGAACGAGGTTCATGGGTGTCTCCTTTTCTATGGCGACCCGAATTCAACTGCCGTGTTGAGTTACTCTGCTTTCTTCGCCGGCAATAACTGCGTCGCCTGCCTGAGTAAGTCAGCCTCGTGCTCCAGGGCAGCGGAGACGCGGGTGATTTGTTCATCTGCCTCTGACCATTTCTTTTGCTCGATAGCTTCGCGGACGCCGGGAATGGTCTTGACGCCATAGCCGGTGTAGAAGCCCGGAGCATAGAGCAGGTGCTGGAACCACGGGCGGTTGGGCAGCCCGCGGTCGTCGGTGAGCAGGCGTTCGCTGCGGATCAGATCGGCATTGAGACCGTCGGGCGCGCTGCCACCGGCGGCGGAATAAGCCGCGTCGAAGGCTTTCGCTGCATCGGTCAAATCGTCAGAGGCCTGATCGAGGGGCGCGAAGTTCAGATAAGGCGGAATCGGCTCGACCGGCGGCGGGACCATGTTTTTCTTTGGGTCGTAAAGCGCCTTGTAGACGCCGTCGGAGATTTCCTGGTCTCGCTCCTTGGCTTCGTCACGCTTTTCGGTGGCCAGAGTCTTGAGTTGAGTTACGTAGAGGTGCACAGTATCGGCGAGATCGGCAAACTGGAAGGGCAGAATATCCGCGTCGGCCATGCGCAGCACCATGGTTCCGGCAGTTTGCGCCAACGCGCGTTCATAGTCGAAGGTGGTATCGAGAAAGTGGGTGTAGTAGTAGAAGTCGTCGTAGACGGAGTGATACTGGCCGCCCTCGTCCTCACCTCCATAACCGAAGTTGACGCTGGCGACGCCGAGATGGTCAATAAAGACGGTGTAGTCGGAGCCAGAGCCGAGCGCGGGAATGCGTATATCGGCTCGGGAACGAACCTCAGTGCGAGCCTGGGGAGTGGCGCGGGAAATGTCGACGAGGCGGACGCGCTTCCACACCGACATTTTCGTTTCCGGATCCTGGATATCCTTCGCGACATCGTTCACGAAGTTCTCGAGCGAGTGCGAACCCTCGGCGCGGAAGTAGCCGCGGCCATTGCCGTCGGAGTTGAAGTAGGCGACAGCGTGCTGTTTCAGCTCGTCGGCGTGATACTCGGCCCACTCGGTCGATCCAAGGAGCGCGGGCTCCTCACCATCCCAGAAGCAATAGATGATGGTGCGCGATGGCTTCCAGCCTTCTTTCAGCAGCTCACCGAGAGAGCGGGCTTCTTCGAGTTCAGGGCTCGCGCCGGAAAGAGGATCTTCGGCGCCATTGACCCAAGCATCGTGATGATTGCCGCGAATGACCCACTCGTCGGGGAACTTCGCGCCGGGAATGCGCGCGACGACGTCATTGAGGGGCTTGCGATCCCAGTTGAAGCTGACGGCCAGGTGCGCCTTCGCGGTGCTGGGCCCCACGTGATAGGTCAGTGGTAATCCGCCGCGCCACGCTTCGGGAACTGTCTCGCCGCCGAGAGCCTTGAGGAACGGAGTGGCGTCCGCATAGGAGATGGGCAGCACGGGAATTTTCGTGATGGTCTGCACCTGATCGAGCGGAATGAGCTTCACACCTTCGACGGCGCCCACTCCGGGGGTTTGCGGATCGCCGGGATAGATGGGCATGTCCATCACGCTGCCGCGTTGCGCGCCGTCCGGCGGACGCATTGGACCCTGGGGATAGGTGTCGCCCTGGTAGTAGCCATCTTCGCGCGGATCGGAGTAAATGATGCAGCCGACGGCTCCGTGTTCGGCAGCAACCTTCGGCTTGATGCCGCGCCAGCTTGCGCCGTAGCGCGCGATGACGATGGCGCCTTTAACGGAGACGCCCATGCGGTCGAGGACATCGTAATCTTCGGGGCGGCCGTAGTTTACATAGACGAGGGGAGCAGTTACATCGCCGTCGCGGGAATAGGCGTTATAGGTAGGCAGTTGCTCGCTGGTCTGGCTCGAGGTTGGATCCACGCTGACGGGAGGTTCCTGGAGTTTCGCGGTGAAGGGGGTGGGGCCAAGCAACTCGAGCTTGCGCGATTTCGGCGTCGGAAAGAGAGCGGAGAAGGTCTCGATCTTCGCGTCGAGGCCGAAAGACTGGAGTTGGGCGAGCAGCCACTCGGCGTTGTCCTTGTCGTAGGGCGAGCCGACATGGTGCGGACGCGCGGAAAGACGGCGCATGTTTTCGCGGATGTGATCGCGGTCGGGCAGGGCGCGGAATTTTTGCTCCCAGCTGACTTCCGTGACTGAATCTTCGGGCGTGTAGCCGCGCAGGGGGTGCCCCGCGTCGACGGCGTAAGCGGCAACAGCGAATAAGCAAGCAGCAGCGACAGGCAGGCGCATACGATGGGAACCTCACAAGTGGGGTGATGAAGCTGCAGGGGAAAGCGGAGGCATTTACGCGACTGCAACACTATAGCCTATGGACGCGGATTCGCAGGGCGAATCCGAAACACCGCATAGAAAATCCTGAGGCCCGCTCGTCGGCGTTACGGGAGCGGCCAGGGCGCCGGTTGCGCCCTTCCGCGCCGGCCAGCATCCTTATATGTATGTCGGAATCCCGGGACGCTCTGGCTGAGAAGATCGACGCCTTGCCGGTCGCGGAGCATTTTCGCGATGGGCGGTTTTTCAATCCAGGGGTGAAGGAGCACGGATTTTTCGAAGCGCTCAAGTGGATGCGGAACCGGAAGATTGGCCCGTGGCGCCCGTGGGTTGACTCCACGCCAGGCCCGAAGCCTCCCGATCAGGTGGACGGCGGCGCGCTTCGCGTCACCTGGGTCAACCACTCCACGGTCCTGCTGCAGACGGAGGGTCTGAATATTCTGACGGATCCGGTTTGGTCGCGGCGCGTGAGCCCGGTCCAGTTCACGGGCCCGCAGCGGCACCGCGCGCCGGGCATTCGCTTTGAGGATCTGCCGCCGATCCACTGCGTTTTGATTAGTCACAATCATTATGACCATTTCGACGTGCCAACCCTGAAGCGGCTGGCAGCCGCCCATCGGCCTGCGGCCTTTTGTCCGCTCGGCCTGGCAAAGAAGCTGCGCGGCCTCGGCTTCGGCGAGGTGCGGGAGCTGGACTGGGGGCAGGCGCAATCGTGGCGGGAAATGCGCATCCACTGCGTTCCGGCACAGCATTTTTCCGCGCGCACGCCCTTCGATCGTAATCGCACGCTGTGGTGTGGATGGGTGGTCGAAGCCGCGCAGGGAAACATCTATTTCGCGGGGGATACGGGTTTTTCCGACGTGTTCGCCACTCTCAGAGAACGCTTCACATCGTTTCGGTTGGCTCTGCTGCCGATCGGCGCCTATGAGCCGGAGTGGTTCATGGGGCCGATTCATATGACTCCGGAGCAGGCGGTGGAGGCGCGCGCGATCCTCGACGCTTCGACGGCGATCGCGATTCACTTTGGAACCTTCGCGCTGGCGGACGATGGCGAAACCGATCCGCCCAAACGTCTGCGTGGTGCGTTGCGAGGCCGCAAAGACGCGGAACAATTCTGGCTTCTGGAGGAAGGAGAAGGTCGACTCATTGCCTGAGGCCCACGTCCAAGTTAGGTATAATCGACCCCGAATCGTGGAAACTTTCTTCAACTTGTTGTGGGTGGCGGTCATGATCGCGCTCGGCGCAGGGTGGCTGGCCCGTCTGCAGAGTCAATCGAAAAAATCTCTGCTGCCCGCCATCGGTGTGCAACTGGTGGCCCTGGTGGTGCTGGCGGCGATTCTCCTTCCGGTGATTTCGCTCACCGACGATCTGCAGGCTACTGTCAACCCGGCCGAAACCGAGCGCGTTTCCCGGCGTGGCGACCTGCAGTTGTCTCCGGACCAGCCCCTGCATCCTTTACCTGCAGTTCTGGCTCCATTGGTTGCGGCTCCTGTTTTTTCGCAACTGCCGGTGAGGGGGTACTCTGCCGCCGCAGAGATGGTTCAACGGCAGGCGCACGGATTTTTCCGCGCTTTCACGACGCGCCCCCCTCCCCTGGCCTGATCGCCCCCGCGTGTCGTTCTGTAATTCCCCTCGGTAATGCCGATCGCTCGTGAGCGATCACTGGATGCCTCAGCATGAACCTCCGGCTTTCCGGATCCGGATTGATTCTGGTCTTTTGTCTCGCGGCGCCGGCTGCGCGCTCCCAGGGCGCACCGCCGGCTGCGCTCGCTACTTCTCCACTAACCCTGGGGCAAGTGCTGGACATTGCGCGCGCGAAGAATCCTTCGTTGCTTTCCGCCGAACAGCACGTCGACGCGACCAGGGCCGCGGAAATTACCGCCGGCCTGCGGCAGAATCCCAACTTCACGCTCTCCGGCGCCAACACCACTCTGCCGGCCAATAATCCAAGCAGCCCCTATACCTATATTGGAAATGTGTCCCGCCTTTTCGAACGTGGACAGAAGCGCCGCTGGCGCCTGGACGCCGCGCGTTCCACCACAGACGTGACGCGGAGCCAGTACAACGATCAGGTGCGCCAGACCGTTCTTCAGATCAAGGATGCCTTCACCAACATGCTGATTGCCAAACAGGCGCTGCGCATTGCGCAGGACAACCTCGACAGCTACCAGAAGACGGTCGATCTCAGCAAAGCCCGCCTTGATGCCGGGGACATCAGCAAGACCGACTTTGAGCGGATCGACCTGCAGCTCGCCGAATTCGAATCGGACTACGACAATGCAAAGCTCGACCTCGCGCAGGCCAGCGATTCGCTGCAGCTGCTGATGGGGGGGGAAAAGCCATCCCCGGCGTTCGACATTACCGGAAACATTCAGTCGCCCGACATGACCATCACGCTCGATCAGGTGGAGCAGGAGGCGCTGGCGGCGCGCCCCGACTATCTTGCGGCGCGCCAATCTGTAACTGTGGCGGACGCAAATGTAAAGGTGGCGACTGCCGAGGGGACCACGGATCCCACGCTCGGCGGCGAGTACGAACGGATTGGCGTCTACAACAGCGTCGGATTCCAGATCTCCATCCCTGTGCGCATATTCGACCGCAACCAGGGCGAGAAGGAACGGACGCGTTTCGAAGCGCAGTCCGCGCGCTTCGCGGAGATCGCCGCTCGCAATCAGGTGCTGAACGACGTGGATCAGGCCTGGGCGGCGTACGACGCGGCACTGGATCTGGCCAAACGCTACAACAGCCACTACACCGACGAGGCGGGACGTGTGCGCGACAACCTTGAATTCAGTTATCGCCACGGCGGCGCCACACTGCTCGATTATCTCGATGCTTTGCGCGACTACCGTCAGGTCAATCTCGATGCGCTGACCGCCAATCAGCAGGTCTGGCTCAGCATTCACCAGCTCAGCTTCGCCGCAGCCACGGAGATCATCCCATGAAACGGCAGAACCTCTCCGCATTTGCCATCCCCTTCACCGCCGCGTTCGTTTTGGTCGGCACGACGGCGTGCCATCGCGATGAAACCCCGCCGGAGACGGCCACTCCGAAGGAACACGTGCTGGAAACGGTCACGGTTCATCAGCAGCAGGTGGCGAGCCAGCTGGTTTTACCCGCACGCATCATCGCGAGCCCTACGGCTATGGTGCACATCTACCCGCTGATCAGCGGGCGTGTACTCTCGCTCAGCATTCTGCCGGGCCAGGAGGTCCGGCAGGGACAGAAGATCGGCACTCTGCAGAGCAGCGACGCGGCTCAGGCGCGCTCCGACTTCGAGAAAGCAAAGATTGAGGCGGATCGCGCAGATCTCCAGCTGAATCGCGCGAAGGAACTGCTGCAGCACGACGTGATGGCGCAGCGCGACTACGACGACCTGAAGGCGCTGGACGACTCCGACCACTCGGAGCTGGAGCGGGCCCGTCAGGCGCTGCATCTGCTGGGCTTCAGCGAAAACGATACTTCGGACGTCGTTCCCATCACGGCGCCTATCTCGGGAGTGGTCCTCGATGTGGAAACCGGCCCCGGCGAACTGCAGCGCTCGCTCGATAACGCCACGGCGATCGCGACCATCGCTAATATCGACTCCGTCTGGGTCGTCGGCGACCTCTACCCGCGCGATCAGGGCTCGGTTCACACCGGGCAGCAAACCGACATCACGGTCAACGGTTATCCCGGTCTGACGCTGCACGGTTCCATCGAGAATATTTCCGACGCGGTCGATCCGGTATCGCTGACTCTGAAGGTTCGTGTTGTGCTTCCGAATCCGGGCCATCGGCTGAAGCCGCAGATGTACGCGAACATGGCCGTGAAAGGGCGGTTGCGCAACGTCATCGTGGTTCCGGCAACCGCGGTGATTCAGAGCGGGCACGACACTTTTGTCTATGTCGAGACCGCGCCGGGCAAACACGAGCGCCGCGCGGTCACGCTCGGCGAGACTCACGCGGACAGCGATGAGATTACGCAGGGCCTGAGCGACGGAGACAAAGTGGTCAGCGCGGGTGCGGAGCTTTTGCGCGCGGAAGAGGCCCAGTAGTCATGCAGGCGCTGATTCGCGTTCTCCTTCGCTATCGAAACGTCGTTCTCATCGTGTTTCTGGCAATGCTGGCGATCGGCGCCTATGCCTTTTTGCAGCTCGACATCGAAGCCTACCCGGATCCATCGCCGCCGATGGTCGAGTTCATCACGCAGTATCCTTCGTGGTCCGCGGAAGAAATGGAGCAGCAGGTGACGATCCCGCTGGAGACGGGGCTGTACGGGACGCCGGGGCTGGATCAGATCCGTTCGATTAGTATTTTTGGACTCAGCGATGTCAAGATGTATTTCGATTTCGGGAGCGATTACTTCGTCGATCGCCAGGAGGCGCTGAATCGTCTACAGCAGGTTGCGTTGCCGAATGGTCTGCAGGCGCAGCTCTCGCCGGAATCTCCGGTAGGGGAAATTTATCGCTATCAGCTCACAGGTTCGGGATATTCGCTGAACGAACTCAAAGCTACGCAGGACTGGCTGGTCGTACGCGAGATCAAGCAGGTGCCGGGCATCATCGATGTGGCTACCTTTGGCGGCACCACGCGACAGTATCAGGCCGAGGTCGACCCTAACAAGCTGCTGACCTACGGCATCACCATGACGCAAGTGGTGAACGCTGTTACGAGCAGCAACGCCAACGCGGGGGGCAACTATCTCACGGTCGGCAGCCAGAGCGTCAACGTCCGCGGCATCGGGCTGCTGCACTCGCTCGACGACATGCGCAACATTGTGGTGGCCGAGCGCAGCGGCGTGCCCGTTTTGCTGCGCGACGTCTCCGATGTCCGCGAGGGCCATCAGCCGCGGCTGGGCAAAGTGGGCCGCAGCGACTTCAACCACCACGAAGACCCCGACATTGTTCAGGCCATTGTGCTGCTGCAGAAGGGCGCGAAGTCCCTGCCCGCGCTGGCTGCGCTGCGGGAAAAGATCGATCAGCTGAACCACGGCAACCTGTTGCCGCCGGGGATGCACATTAGTACGATTTACGACCGCACGACGCTGATCAACATAACGACTGCAACCGTGCGCCACATCGTGGTCCTGGGTCTCACGCTGGTCACTCTGGTGCTTCTGGGCATGCTGGGCGACTGGCGCATCACCCTGATCGCCGCCATTACGATTCCGTTCGCCGTGCTGTTCGCTTTCAGCCTGATGGTGCTCACCAACCAGTCGGCGAACCTGATTTCGATCGGCGCGATCGACTTCGGCATCCTGGTGGACGCGTCGATTGTGGTGCTGGAGAGCGTTTACCGCAAAGTCTCGCGCCGCATCGAGGGCGAAGAGATTTTCGATTTGATTCTGGCCGGCGTTGCCGACGCGGCCACGCCGGTGCTGTACGCGACGCTGATTATTTTGGTTGCCTTCATCCCGCTCTTCACCATGCAGGGCGTGCCTGGCAAGATTTTCGCGCCGATGTCGGTCACCTATGGATTTGCGCTGACCGGCGCTCTGATTTTCGCGCT